>JAEDJR010000122.1 GCA_016296235.1 Oscillospiraceae bacterium | reverse complement strand
GTCCGTTGGATGCGGTTCCAGTCAAAGACCGCCGCCAGCTCTGCCGCAGAGGCCGGTTCGGGACGGTCCAGAAGCCCCGCCAGCCAGGCCAGACGGCCCAGAAGCTGCTGGGGGGTGTGGGTCTGCCGCAGGACGCCCAGATCCAGATCCCGGTCGCGCTTGCTCAGCCGGCGGCCGTCGGGGGCCGTCAGCAGGGGGACATGGTAAAATTCCGGCGGGTTCAGGCCCAGCAGGTCGTAGAGATACAGCTGCCGGGGGGTGGAATCCAGCAGATCCACGCCCCGCACCACCTGGGTGATACCCCCGGCGGCGTCGTCCACCACCACGGCCAGCTGGTAGGCGTAGACCCCGTCGGCCCGGCGGATGATGAAATCCCCGCAGTCCCGGGCCAGATTTTGGGAAACAGGCCCCTGGAGCCCGTCGCAGAAGCCGTATTCCCGGTCTGGAACCCGGAGCCGCCAGGCGGGCGTCTTGGTCTTGGCCGCCCGCTGGGCGTCGGTCAGATTCCGGCAGGCGCCGGAGTAGAGCAGCCGCCCGTCGGCAGCGTGGGGGGCCGAGGCCGCGTGGAGCTGATCCCGGGTGCAGTAGCAGGGATAGACCAGCCCCAACGCCGCCAGCCGGTCAAAGGCTTCGGCATAGACGGCGGTGCGGCGGCTCTGGGGCGTCTGCTCCCGGTCCCAGTCCAGGCCCAGCCAGCGCAGATCGTCCATGAGGGTCTCGGCGTAGGCGGGGCGGCAGCGGTCGGGATCCAGATCCTCAATCCGCAGGACCATTTCCCCGCCCTGGCTGCGAACCGACAGCCAGGCCAGCAGGGCGGAAAATACGTTGCCCAGATGCATCCGTCCCGAGGGGCTGGGGGCGAACCGGCCGGTCACAGGGCGGTGTCTCCCTCAAAGGCCAGGGCCGCCGGGCCGGTCATGACCACGCCCTCCGGGGTGAGCCGGATGTGCAGGCTGCCCTCCTGCAGGCGAATTTCAACCTGCTCGCCGGTGAAGCCCGCCTCGCGGCACAGCACCGCCGTGGCACAAGAGCCCGTGCCGCAGGCCAGGGTCCGGCCGCAGCCCCGCTCCCAGGTGCGCACCTCCACGGTATGCCCGTCCAGGAGGTTGGCGAAGTTGATATTGGCCTTTTCCGGAAACAGGGGGCTGGTTTCCAGAACGGGGCCGTATTTCAGCACGTCGGCGTCGGTGAAGTCCCGACCGAACACCACCACATGGGGCACCCCCATGCGGCAGGCGGAGATGGTGAGCTCCCGGTCCAGCACCCGGACGGTCTCCCGGTCGCAGACGCCCTGGCCCACCATGGGCACGGCGGCGCGCTCCAGGGAGGCCCGGCCCAGGTTGGCGGTGATCTGCAGGGCCTGTCCGTCCTGCGCTGTCACATGGACGTGCATAACCCCCGCCAGGGTCTCCACGGTGAAGTCCTCTTTGGTCACAATCTGGTGGTCATAGACGAATTTGGCGAAGCACCGCAGGCCGTTGCCGCACATCTCCGCCACGGAGCCGTCGGAATTGTACAAAAACATGGCCACGTCGCAGGTTTCCGACCGGCGCACCAGGAGCCAGCCGTCGGCGCCAATGCCGGTGTGGCGGCTGCAAAGCCGGGCGGCCCGTTCCGGGGAGGCGTCCAGGGCGCCGTCCAGGTCGGGGGTCAGGATAAAGTCGTTGCCCAGGCCGTGATACTTATAAAAATGCATGAGACATCACTCCTTATTTTACCGTAAGTGTACCATTCCGCCCTTGGGAAATCAACAACTTGTTTCCGGCGGCGAAAGACGGTATAATAGCATTGGAAAACAGATCCCTCGTGCCGTTTTCTCAGCAGGAGGGGACGCGGATTGCCACGGCCCCTGCGGGGCCTCGCAATGACAGCCGAAAATGATGGTCTGCGCGTGCCTTTCTTCCTTTCCCTGTCATTGCGAGGAGCGAAGCGACGCGGCAATCCGCATCCTCCGGAAGATGGAACGGATTACCATGACCCTTCCGTCTCAATTCATTTTAAGCTACTTAAAGGAGCTTTCTATGCTGCTATCTGCGGAACATCTGTCTATCAACTATGGCGTCAAGGAGCTGGTTCGGGACGCAAGCGTCTATCTGGAGCCGGGAGACAAAATCGGCGTCATCGGCATCAACGGTACGGGCAAGTCCACCCTGCTGCGGTGTCTGGCGGGAAAGGAGCAGCCCGACAGCGGCGTCGTGACCCGGTTCCCCAACGTCCAGGTGGTGTTTCTGCCCCAGAATCCGCCCATGGAGGAGAACCGCACGGTTCTGGAGCAGGTGTTTGCCAGCCAGGACGCCGCCTACCGGGAAATCCACCGCTATGAGGCCGTGTCCATGCTCAGCCGCCTGGGCATCGACGACCCGTCGGCCAGAGTGGGGGTTCTCTCCGGCGGCCAGCGCAAGCGGGTGGCCCTGGCGGCGGCCCTTCTGCAGCCGGCGGACGTGCTGATCCTCGACGAGCCCACCAACCACCTGGACGCCGACATGGTGGCCTGGCTGGAGCAGAAGCTCCGGGCCTTCCCCGGCGCGATCATCATGGTCACCCACGACCGCTATTTCCTGGAGCGGGTGGCCACCCGCATCGCCGAGCTGAGCCGGGGCACCCTGTCCTATTTTGAGGCCAACTACTCCAAATACCTGGAGCTGAAGGCCCAGCGGGAGGAGATGGCCGAGGCCGCCGAGCGCAAGCGCCAAACCATCCTGCGCCACGAGTACCAGTGGATCATCCGGGGCTGCCAGGCCCGCACCACCAAGAGCAAGGAGCGCATCGACCGCTACGAGGCCCTGAAAAACCAGGAGGCCCCCCAGTACGACGACACGGTGCAGATGGGGGCTGCGGCCAGCCGCCTGGGGCGGCAGATTCTCAATCTGGAGCACGTCTGCAAAGCCTTCGGGGACAAGCAGGTGCTGCGGGACTTCTCCTACCGCCTGACCCGGGACGACCGTATCGGCGTGGTGGGCGGCAACGGCGCGGGGAAATCCACCCTGTTGAACCTGATGGCCGGGCGCCTGACCCCGGATTCCGGCCGCATTGAGACCGGCGCCACGGTGAAAATCGGCTATTTCACCCAGGAGGCCCGGGAGCTGGATCCCAGCCAGACCGTGTGGCAGCTGATTCACGACATTGCCTCCGAGGTGCGCACCGACGAGGGCACCTTCTCCGCCAGCCAGATGCTGGAGCGGTTCCTGTTCCCGCCGGCGGTGCAGCATATGGCCGTGGGCCGGCTGTCCGGCGGCGAGCGGCGGCGGCTGTACCTGCTGAGCATCCTCATGGCAGCCCCCAACGTGCTGCTCCTGGACGAGCCCACCAACGACCTGGACATCACCACCCTGTCCATCCTGGAGGACTACCTGGAGGGCTTTCCCGGCCCGGTCATCGCCGTGTCCCACGACCGGTATTTCCTGGACCGGGTGGCGGCGCAGATCTTTGAGGTGCGTCCCGGCGGGGAGGTGGCCCGCTATACGGGCAACTACGGCGACTATCTGACGAAGCGCCAGCCGCCGGAGCCGGAGAAGCCCAAACCCGCCGCCCCCAAGGCTCCGGCCAGGCCCCGGGCTCAGAAGCTGAAGTTCTCCTATCTGGAGCAGCGGGAGTTTGAGACCATCGACGCCGACATCGCGGCCCTGGAGGCGGAGCTGGCCGCCTGCGAGGACGCCATTGCCGCCGCCGGGTCGGATTTCGTGGCCCTGCAGGCGGCCATGGAGAAAAAAGAGCAGCTGGAGGCCCGGCTGGAGGAAAAAATGGATCGCTGGGTATATCTCAACGAGCTGGCGGAAAAAATCAAGAATCAAGAATGATACATGCAAAATGCATAATGCATAATTATGGTGTCCGCTCCGCGGACGGATTTGAAATTCCATAGGACACGCCGTGCAGGCACATTGCCGGTCAGGAGATGCGGATTGCCACGGCCCTGCGGGGCCTCGCAACGACAGACCGTCTTGGGTGGTGCGCAGGAATTCCGGCTTCCTATGTCATTGCGAGGAGCGAAGCGACGTGGCAATCCGTTCCTTGTGCAGGCACTTCCACCATAGCGGCAATCATGCGGGCGGCAGAATAATTCAAATATGTCCGCGGAGCGGACACCTTAATTTTGCATTTATCATTCTGCATTCTGCATTCCGCCGGAGCTTAGCCCCGGCGGATTCCCTTGACAACCGGCATCCGCGATGCTACATTGAATCAAATGATAAAAGGAGGATTCTTTATGGATTCCATCGATACCATCAGCCTGCAGGACTGCCCGCTGTGCGGCGGCGCGGCTGCGATCTTTGAGGAGGGCGGCTGGGCCTTTACGGTGCAGTGCTGCGACTGCGGTGCCCACACCGCCGTGTCCACCTACAACCGCCCCGAGGAGCGCCACGAGGCCGCCTCCCGGGCCGCCTACACCTGGAACCTGGGCAAGGTCATCAACCCCGCCCCCGGCGAATGAGGGTGCGGCCGTGAAAACCACCGTTGCCATCGCAGGTCTGGGCAGCCGGGGCCTGGACGCCTACGCCGGAGCCATTGAACAGCTGCCGGACCGGGCGCAGATCACCGCTGCGGCCGATCCTGACCCGGAAAAACGCCGGGAGGCCGCATCCCGGTTCGGCCTGCCGGAAAACCGGGTGTTTGACAGCGCTGAGGCCATGCTGGCCGCCGGAAAACTGGCCGACGTGCTGCTGGTTTGCACCCAGGACCGCCAGCATGTGGGCCACGCCCTGCCGGCCCTGGAGCTGGGCTACGACATTCTGCTGGAAAAGCCCATCTCTCCCGATCCCGACCAGTGCCGCGCCCTGCTGGAGGCGGCCCGCCGGACGGGCCGGAAGGTCGTGGTCTGCCACGTCCTGCGTTATACCCCCTTCTACCGCAAGCTCAAGGAGATTCTCGACAGCGGCGTCCTGGGCCGTCTCTACGCCATCCAGGGCATCGAGAACGTGGCCTACTGGCACCAGGCCCACAGCTTCGTCCGGGGCAACTGGCGAAGCAGCGAAACCACCAGCCCCATGATCCTGCAGAAATGCTGCCACGACATGGATCTGATTGTCTGGCTCACGGGCCAGCGGTGCCGCCGGGTGTCGTCCTTCGGCTCTCTGGGCCACTTCACGGCGGACAACGCCCCCCAGGGCGCTGCCAGGCGCTGCCTGGACGGCTGCCGGGCCCGGGAGAACTGCCCCTACGACGCGGAGAAAATCTACATGACCAATCCGGCCACCGGCGTGCTCCACGGCCATACAGGCTGGCCCTGCAACGTCCTGGCCCTGCACCCCACGGAGCAGTCCATCCGCACCGCCCTCGAAACCGGCCCCTACGGCCGCTGCGTCTACTTCTGCGACAACAACGTGGTGGATCATCAGGCGGTGAACCTGGAGATGGACGACGGCCTCACCGTCAGCTTCACCATGTGCGCCTTCACCGCCGACAGCGGCCGCTATGCCAAGTTCATGGGCGACCACGGCTCCCTGGTGGCGGATCTGGGCCGCAGCGTCATCGAGGTCTGGCCCTTCGGCGGAGAAAAGACGGTCTACGACCTGAATTTGGAAAAGGCCCGGGCCTCCGGCCATGCCGGCGGCGACCAGGCTCTGATCGAGGATTTTCTGGATTATCTGGAGGGCCGGGAACGGGAAGGCATCACGTCCCTGGAGGCCTCCATGGAGAGCCACTTCATGGCCCTGGCGGCGGAGGAATCCCGCCTCCACGGCGGCACTCCCGTGGATCTGTCCGCCTGGCGGTAGACGGCTCGCCCCGTTGGTGCTCGTGGCACCCGGAAGAGTCTGCCGCAAGAATTCGCAGC
>JAEDJR010000121.1 GCA_016296235.1 Oscillospiraceae bacterium | reverse complement strand
CATTTCCAGGATGCGCACCAGGGTATGGGCGGTGCGGATGTTATAGTTGGCGAAGGCCCAGAGGCCGCGGCCGCGGCTGTCCAGGGCGGCGGCCAGGGGCAGGCGGCTGTCTCCCAAGCCCATGGCGTGCTGCAGGGCAAACCGGCTGCCGGACGGGCAGAGATACCAGGCGCTTTGGGGCAGAGCGGCCAGGACGCGGCCCAGGGTGGCGTTGTCCAGATCCTCCCGGCGGGAGAGTGCCAGCCGGATGGGCCAACCGCCCCGGTCGAGGGGCTCCCGCAGCTCCAGAAGCTCCTGCAGCAGGTGCTCCGTGGGTTCGGCCCCCGGCTGCAGGAACAGCAGCAGCGCGCCGCTTTCAGAGGGCGCGGTCAGCGCCTCCGGGGCGCCGTCCAGGGCCGGGAGCCGGACGGCCCGCAGCTTCTCCGCCGTCCGGTCCGGCGCCAGAGTCAACTCCAGCGTCCGGTCGCCGGTCAGGCGGAACCGCCGGGCCAGGGCGCTGGCAGTGCCGTCGATCTGCCGCCGGCAGGTGACCAGACTGTAGGCGCCGGGCTGCAGGGACAACCGGACGCTGCCGGAGACCGTCAGGTTCCCCAGGGTCAGCACCCGGTAATCGTCCCCCTCCCACCGGGCCAGGGTGAAGTGCTCCTCCTCCCGAAGCTCCGGTTCCGTCGTGGTCAGGGTCAGGCAGACCGTCGGGCCCGCCTGTTTCTGCGGCGGGAGAAACCGGCCCGTGACCGGGCACAGCCGGGCCGGAATCCCCAGCGCCCGGCAGATCTGCACCGCCAGGATGTCCCATTCCGCCGCCGGACAGACGCCGTGGCGCACATAGCCCGGGGCACTGCCCCGCCGGTTGGCAAGGCCGTGATCCGGAGCCCGGCGCAGATGGCCGTCCATCCAGTCCAGCACGTCCTGCCCGGTGGTCAGGTTCGCTCCGGCCAGCAGCGCCTGCAGCTCCTGTCGGATGGGCAGCAGCATCTCATGCTCCACCCGGGGGGCCAGCAGTTCGTCCCGCCAGCGTTCCGTGGAAAACTGCCCCTTCCAGGGCAGGGCGGCGGCGAGAAAGCTCTCCAGGGTCTCGCAGGTCACATCGGCAAAGTCCTTTTCCGCCAACGTGGATAAAAGCAGTTCCTTGTCCGCCGGGTCATAGGCCGGGAGGGCCAGAAACCGCCGGATTTCCGCCTGATTGCCCCGGGCCAGGTGGAGCCAGCGGTCCGTTTCCGGGGCAAACCCGGCCTCATAGGCCGCCCGGACGGCCTCACAGCGGTGCAGCCGGGCCTCATGGGCCTGATTTTCTGTCGGGGCAGCGGGAATCCGCTCCCTGGGCGGCGTCAGCTCCCAGCATTCCGTCCACTCCCGGGTCAGGGGATCAAAGCCGTCCTCCCGGCACAGCTCCACCTCCCGGGTCTCCCGGACATCCACCCACCGTTCAACCAACCGGCCGTCCAGGCAGGCGGAGACGATCATGCAGCCCAGGCCCGTTTCCAGACAGACTGTACCATCAGCCCCGGTGACGGCCCGGTGGATGGTCTGCAGCTGGCTGTAGTTGACCAGCCGGAACTGCACCTCCGCGCCGGACAGAGGCGTTCCGCCCGACGATACCCGCACCCGCAGCAGGGCCGTGTCCGCGTAGCGCCCCGTGGAGTTGACCACGGTGAACCCGTCCTCCGCCCGGAAATCCGGCACGCGGCTGCGCACCAGCATGGCCCGGGAGGCGGCAGAGGTGAACCAGCCGGCGTCCGGCTCCGGTTCCGGCTCGCAGGCGCCCATGTAGTGCCACCGGCCGCCGGACCAGAATTCCACCCAGGCGTGGTTGTCGTCGCAGTGGGCCCAGTAGGGGGCGTAGCACTGCCGGGCCGGGATGCAGACCGCCCGCAGGGCCGACACCAGCAGGGTGGATTCCTCCCCGCAGCGGCCCCGGGTGCGGCGGCACATGCCCAGGGGCGCAATGGTACGGTCGTCCGTGGGCAGATAGGTGGCCCGTTCATAGCACCAGAAGTTGACCTCCAGGGCGGCGTCCGTCATGGACTTGTCCCGGACCCGCTCCGCCAATTGGCTGTAGAGCCAGCTGCGGCTGCCGTCCGGGAATTCGTTGTTGACCCGGGGCGGCAGAACATATTGAACAAACAATTCCTCCGGCAGCGTCCCGGCATAGGGCAGATCCCGCCGGGCGTCCAGCGACGCCTGCACATAGGCCAGGAACGTCTCCGGCGGCAGGGCGGTCAGGTCGTGGACGCTGAGCCCCGCGTAAACCGTTTTCAGGCAGCGGGCCGCTTCCTCTTCCAGGCCCGCCAGGCACCGGGTCAGGGCGTCCCAGACCTGGGGCAGCTCCGTCCGGATGGCTTGCAGCTTTTGTTCCATCTTCAATCCTCCCACAGGGCATCCGCGGCCCGGCGGACGGCGGCTTCGCCGGTGCGCCAGAGCTGATATTCGCTGATGCCGGGCAGCCCCATGGAAACAGCGGGGTTTCGATAGGTCATACCGCTTTCCAGCACCTGCTTACCCGAGAGGTGAAAAGCCTCCGCTTCCGGCAAAAGCCGCCGGAAGTCCCGGATCACCGCCGCGTTGACGCCGCCGCCGATGAGAATCTCCACCCGGCCCGCCGCCAGCAGCTGCCCGATCAGCGCCCGGCCCGCCCAGGCATCGGCCTGCCGGCCGGAGGTCAGAATGGTGTCCACCCCCAGTCCGGCAGCCTGCTCCAGGGTCTCCATGGGATCCCGGCAGACATCAAAGGCCCGGTGGAGGGTGATGGAAATTCCCTCTGCCGCGTCCATCAGGCCTTTCATTTTTTCCGAATCCAAACTCCCGTCGGGCAGCAGTGCGCCGGTGACCACGGCGTTGGCTCCCCGGCGGGCGAACGCCTCCACTTCCCGGCACATAATCCGGTACTCCCAGTCCGTGTACAGAAAATCGCCGAACCTTGGCCGGATCAGCACGTTGACCGGAAGGCCGGTGGCCTCCCGCACCGCGTCAAACAGGGCCGGGCTGGGAGTGGTGCCGCCCAGAATCAGGTTGGCACACAGCTCCAGCCGGGTGGCGCCGCCCCGGGCAGCAGCCAGGGCGGACTCCACCGAGTCCACGCAGACCTCCAGCGTCCGTGACATGTCAAGTATCCCCCATGTTTTTGCCCAGATGGTAGAGGGTGGAAACCGCTGTTCCGTGGGCGCCGCCCACCTGGTGCTGCCAGACGGGGCTCTTGCTGTCGGCAGCTCCGGCGATATCCAGATGGAGCCAGGGCCGCTCCTCCACAAACCGTTTCAGGAACAGGCCCGCCGTAATGGCCCCGCAGCCGTCCTTGGAGGTGTTTCGCACATCCGCCAGATCGCTTTCGATGAGCTTCTCATATTCCGGGAAGGCGGGCATCTTCCAGAAGCGCTCCCCGGATTCTTCTGCGGCATCCATCAGGCAGGCATACCAGGAATCATCGTTGGTCATGACGCCGGCAGCCACATGGCCCAGCATAGCGTAGATGGCCCCGGTCAGGGTGGCCACATCCACCAGGCGGGTGGCGTGCTCCTGCCGGATGGCCCAGGTCAGGGCGTCACTGAGGATCAGCCGGCCCTCGGCGTCGGTGTTCAGCACCTCGATGGTCTGGCCGGACAGGCCGGTGATCACATCCCCCGGCAGCAAGCTCAGGTTGGAGATCCGGTTTTCACAGGCTGGAATCACAGCGGTCACGTTGACACGCACGCCGTTTTCCGCCAGGGCGCAGACGGCCGCCGCCACGGCAGCGCCGCCTGCCATATCGCCCTTCATGCCCTCCATGGACTTACCGGGCTTGAGGCAATAGCCGCCGGTGTCGCAGGTGACGCCCTTGCCCACATAGCCCAGACGCTCACTGCTGTCCGGCGCGCCGGTGTAGCGCAGCACCGTCAGACACGGGTCGTTTCCGCTGGCGGTGCCCACGGCCAGCAGGGCGTTGAGGCCCAGCTGTTCCAGCTGCGCCCGGTCATAGATCTCAACCTCCACCGGAAGGCCCCGGGCCATGTCCCGCAGCGCTTCGGCGAACTTCGTGGGCGTCAGCAGGTTGGGCGGGCAGTTAATCAGATTCCGCGCCTGCAGTATCCGGCGGGCCAGGGTTTCGGCCTTCTCCAGATCCGCATCCTCCCAGCCCTCTCCGCAGGCATAGCAGGTCAGCTCCGGCTCACACCGGCCGGACAGGGCATATTTCAGCTTGTAGGCGCCGCCGCAGATGCCCTCCAGGGCCGCATAGATCCCGATCGATCTCAGCTTGGCCGCCTCGGTCAGGTCAAACAGGCAGCTTTCCGCCTCCTGCTCCAGGGCGGCCTTCACCGCCTTGCCGTAGACCTCCTTGCAGGCCAGGGGCGTCCAATCCTCGCCCACGCCCACGGTGATTTCCACCGGCGTGCGGTCCGGATACACCCGGGTCTGCAGATACTTACCCGCCACAGGCCGCACCACGGCCTGCACAGGTTCCTGATTCCATCGTTTCATCGCGTCTCGCTCCTTTTTTCTTTCAGTTCCACTACAATGACTGTATCCGTCTGATCCGGCAGCACCGGATCGGGGCCCAGATCCGCAAAGACGATCTCGGGGTAGTCGCTGTGAACCCAGCTGGTGGAGATGGGTATCTCCGCCCCGGTGGCCAGATAGCGAATCGCCTGAATGTCCTCCCGCCGGACACCCGGCAGGGGCAGGGGGCCGAGGGTGTTTTCGTAGACGTGGAAATACAGGTGATTTCCCTTTCGGGTGATCCGGCCGAAGTCCGGCTTGTCCAGCCCGGCCTTGCCGCAGCCGTAGATGCTGGCGCTGTTTTTGTCCATCCAGCGGCCGATATCCGCCAGCCGCTCCAGGGATTCCGGCGGGATGTTGCCCCGGGCGTCGGGGCCGACGTTCAGAAGCAGGTTGCCGCCCTTGGACACACACTCCACCAGCTTCTTAATCAGCATGGACGCCGGCTTGAAGAAGCGGTCCGTGGCATGATAGCCCCAGCTGCGGTTCATGGTGACGCAGGCCTCCCAGACCAGATCCCGGCCCCGGGCGTCCTGGATGCCGTTGGGCGGAATGATCTGCTCGGGGCTGACGAAATCCCCGTGGTAGGGCGTGGGATCGCAGGCCGCCAGAGAGCCAAAGCCCTCGCCGCTGACCTCCAGGCGGTTGTCCAGGATAATCCCTGGCTGCAGGGTGCGCACCATATCCGCCAGCTCAGAGGCCCGCCAGGCCTCCCCCCGCAGGTCGCCGTAGGAGAAATCGAACCACAAAAGATCCAGCTTGCCGTAGTTGGTGCACAGCTCCCGCACCTGGGCGTGCATGAAGTCCAGATACCGGTTAAAATCCCGGTGCTCGTTGCCGCATTCCGGATGGTTTCGCATGGGGTGGTTCTGGTCGCCGTAGTGGGGATAGTCCTCGTGGTACCAATCCAGCAGAGAGAAGTAGAGTCCCACCTTCAGGCCCTCGGCCCGGACGGCCCGGACGAAGTCCGCCACAATATCCCGGCCCAGTTTGGTGTTGGTGGATTTGAAATCGGTGTATTGGCTGTCAAACAGGCAGAAGCCGTCGTGGTGCTTGGCCGTCAGCACCACATACTGCATTCCGGCCTCCCTGGCGGCCCTGGCCCATCGGGCCGGATCGTAGTCCACGGGGTCAAAGGCCTCAAAATAGCGCATGTAGTCCTCCTTGGGCATCTGCTCCACGCTGCGCACCCACTCGCCCCTGGCCGGAATGGCATAGAGCCCCCAGTGGATGAACATGCCGAAGCGCGCCTGCCGGTACCAGGCCATGCGCCGCTCGTAGTCCTCACGGCAGAACGAATACAT
>JAEDJR010000120.1 GCA_016296235.1 Oscillospiraceae bacterium | reverse complement strand
TTTCTCCGGCTGCCCCCGCGCCATACAGAGGCGGGAGATAGGGCATTTCCAGGACGTCCGGCGTATGGCAGGCTGCGCTCATATCGAGAATGGCCAGATTGACATTCCCGTTCCGGGGCAGATCCAGGACTTCCGTAACCAGATATCCGGCGTTCAAGGCGCAGGCTTCCCCCGGCTCCAGATAGACCGTCACGCCCCATTGCGTCTGTGCCCGCAGGATGCAGCGCTCCAGCCTGGGAATATCGTAGTCCGGCCGCGTGATATGATGCCCGCCGCCGAAATTCAGCCACTTCATGCCCGGCAGCAGATCGCCGAACCGCTCCGCCACCGCATCCAGGGTAGCCTCCAAGGCATCGGCGTTCTGCTCGCACAGGGTGTGAAAGTGCAGGCCGTCCAGCAGTCCCGTCAGAGCCGGCGTCATCTGCGCATCCCATTGGGCCCGCGTGGTTCCCAGGCGGCTGCCCGGGGCGCAGGGATCATAGATCTCGTGCCCCTCCTGGGTGGAGCATTCCGGATTGATCCGCAGTCCGATGCTCTTTCCGGCTTCCTTGGCCATGGGGCCAAATTTCTCCAGCTGTCCGGGAGAATTGAACACAATATGGTCGGCATACCGCAGCAGCTCCCGGAATTCCGCTTCGCGATATGCGGCGCAGAAGACATGGGTTTCTTTCCCGGGCATTTCTTCCTTCCCCAGGCGGGCCTCATACAGTCCGCTGGCTTCCGTACCGGCCAGATACGGCTCCAGAACCGGGTACAGGTCATAGTTGGAAAACGCCTTCTGGGCCAGAAGAATCCTCGCTCCCGTGCGTCTCGATACGCCGGCCAGAATTTCGCCGTTGCGGATCAGCTGCGCCTCATCCAGCACATAGGCCGGCGTGGGGATCGCGGCAAAAAGCGCCTTGGGATCCCGACCGGAAAGACCCGCAAAAGGCGGACGGTGCTCCTGCGGCTTCATCAATCCACCAGGACGGGGGCGTGATTTTCACTGCGGGGCAGGCCGTACCGATCCAGGGCATCCAGGAACGGATCGGGATCAAACTCCTCCACGGTGTGGACGCCGGGGGTATTCCACTTGCCGGTGAGCAGCATCAGAGCGCCGCACATGGCAGGCACGCCGGTGGTATAGCTGATGGCCTGGGAGCCGACCTCGCGGTAGCAGGCCTGGTGGTCGCACACATTGTAGATATAGTAGGTCTTTTCCTTACCGTCCTTCTTGCCGGTGAAGATGCAGCCGATGTTGGTCTTGCCGTGGGTACGGGGGCCGAGGCTGGCCGGATCGGGCAGCAAAGCCTTCAGGAACTGGATGGGCACAATCTCCCGGCCCTCAAAGGAAATGGGCGTGGTGGAAAGCATACCGACGTTCTCCAGACACTTCATATGAGTCAGATAGCTCTGTCCGAAGGTCATGAAGAAGCGGATCCGCTGAACCTCGGGGATGTTCTGGGCAATGGATTCGATTTCCTCGTGGTGCAGCAGGTACATATCCTTCTGTCCCACCTGATCGAACTCGTACTCCCGCTTGATGCTCATGGCAGGAATCTCCACCCAGTGGCCGTTCTCCCAGTAGCTGCCGGGCGCGGACACCTCCCGCAGGTTGATCTCCGGGTTGAAGTTGGTGGCGAAGGCATAGCCGTGGTCGCCGCCGTTGCAGTCCAGGATATCGATGGTATCGATGGTATCGAACTCATGCTTCTTGGCATAGGCGCAGTAGGCCTGCGTCACACCGGGGTCAAAGCCGCATCCCAGCAGAGCCACAAGACCGGCCTCTTCAAACCGCTTGCGGTAAGCCCACTGCCAGGAATAGTCAAAATACGCGGAGAAGCCGGCTTCCTTGCAGCGCTTCTCATAGATGGCGCGCCACGCGGGATCATCCGTATTTTCCGGCTCGTAGTTGGCCGTGTCCATATAATTCACACCGCAGCGCAGGCAGGCCTCCATGATGGTCAGATCCTGATACGGCAGGGCGATATTCATCACCAGATCCGGCTTATAGCTTTCAATCAACGCAGCGACCTGTTCCACATCGTCCGCATCCACCTGGGCGGTGGTGATCTTGGTGGCCGTCTTGGGCGCCAGCTCCGCAGCCAGCCGATCGCACTTGGATTTGGTACGGCTGGCAATGCACAGCTCCGTGAAGACCTCGCTGACCTGGCAGCACTTGTGGATGGCCACGGACGCAACGCCGCCGCAGCCGATTACCAATACTTTGCTCATGTTTTCTTCCTCCTGTTATTCTTTCGTCAGGATCGCCAGCAGCAGCTCTCTGAGCACCTTGCAGGCGGTCGCTGTGGATACACCGGTGGGGTCCAGCATCGGGGCCAGCTCATTGAGATCCGCACCCACGATTCTGCAGGACGCAGCTGTGCGAATGGCGCCCAGAAGCTGCGGGAACGTAATGCCGCCGGCCTCCGGCGTGCCGGTTCCCGGGAATACAGACGGGTCCAGGCAGTCCAGATCGATGGTCACATAGACCGGCGCATTGGCTTCCCGCAGGGCCCGGACCGTCTCCTCCAGGCCGTCCAGGGTCATGGGATGCAGGTCCGTATGCCCGGCGGCAAAGCGGAATTCCTCCCGTTCGCCGCTTCGGATGCAGAACTGGTGGATTCGCCCGTCTCCCACCAGATCATGGCAGCGGCGCAGAACACAGGCGTGGCTCAGCTTCGCCCCCAGATAGTCGTCCCGCAGATCCGCATGGGCGTCAAAGTGAAGGATATGCAGATCGGGGTAACGCTTGAACACGGCTCGGACGCTGCCCAGGGTGACCAGATGCTCGCCGCCCAGCAGCAGAGGCAGTTTCCCGTCGTTCAGGATGGTCTGCGTGCGTTCCTCGATGTCATGCAGCGCAGCCTCGGCGCTGCCGAAGCACAGCTCCAGGTCGCCGCTGTCGAACACTGACACATCCGTCAGGTCCGCATCCTGATAGGGACTGTAGGTCTCCAGGCCAAAGCTCTCATGGCGCATGGCGGCAGGGCCAAAGCGGGCGCCGGGCCGGAACGAGGTCGTTGAATCAAATGGCGCGCCGAACAGTACAAGTTCGGCATCCTCATAGGCTGCATCGCAGCCGATAAAGGTTTCCACATTAGGAGCCAGAGGCATCTGTTTCCACCTCCTTGAGCATTTCCTCCAGGAACGCCGGCAGGGCAAAGGCGCCCACATGAAGCCGCGGCGTATAATAGCGGGTGCGCAGATTCAGCGCGTCCCAGGCCTTCACATCCAGGTTCTGCGTGGGATGATATTTCTTGCTGGCAAATCCAAACAGCCAGTATCCGGCCGCATAGGTGGGAATGTGCGCCTGATAGACCTTGCTGATGGGGAAGGTATTGACAATGCGTTTATGGCTGCGCTTCATGGCCTCCGCATCATCGGCATAGAAGGGACTTCCCTGCTGGTTGACCATAATCCCGTCCTCCCGGAGAGCCGCATAGCAGCTGCCATAGAATTCCCGGGTGAAGAGGCCCTCCGACGGACCAAAGGGATCCGTTGAGTCCACGATAATCAGGTCATACTTGGATTCGCGGCGCCGGATAAACCTGAGGGCATTTTCAAAGTAGATATGTACCCGGCGGTCGTCCATGCGGCAGGCATTGCCCGGCAGGAACCGGCGGCAGGCCTCCACCACCAGGGGATCCATTTCAACCAGGTCGATGCAGCGCACCCGGTCATAGCGGGTCAGCTCCCGCACCACGCCGCCGTCTCCGGCGCCGATTACCAGGACGTCCTGAATGCCGGTGTGCACCGCCATGGGCACATGGGTAATCATTTCATCATAGATGAATTCATCCCGCTCCGTCAGCATGACGTTGCCGTCCAGGGTCAAAACCCGGCCGAACTCCGGCGTTTCAAAAATGTCGATCTGCTGATAGTCGCTCTTCTGGGCATACAGGTGGCGCTGTACCCGCATGGAGTGCTTCACATCCTTGGTGTGATACTCGCTAAACCACATTTCCACAGGAATACCCTCCTTCTTTCAGAACATTCAGCCGCAGGATATCGGGATCCTCCGGGCCGGTCATGCTGCAGCCCTTGGCCTTTGCAAATTCAATATAATCCAAGATCTCCCCGGTGATTCTTTCGCCGGGTGCCAGAATGGGAATTCCCGGCGGATAGCACATGACGAACTCGCTGCAGACCTGGCCCTCCGTTTCGCGCAGAGGGAGGCTGATCTTTTCGGCGTAAAATGCCTCCTGGGGAGAGGTAACAACAATGGGATCGATGTACTCCTGCTTGAGCAGATCCGCGCTGTCCCGCTGATACCGGCGGCGAATCTCGGCCAGCGCGCTGACCAGCCGCTCCACCTCCTGGGGCCGGTCGCCCATGGAGAGATAGGCGAGAATATTGCCGATATCGCCGAATTCAATCTGAATATCATATTCATCCCGCAGAAGATCATAGACCTCGATGCCGGCCAGGCCGATGCTGCGGGTATTGACGGACAGTTTGGTGGGATCGAAGTCAAAGACGGAGTTGCCGTTGCACAGCTCCTTGCCAAAGGCGTAGTAACCGCCGATGGTGTTGATCTCCTCCCGGGCATATTCGGCGATGTCCTCCACCTGGTGGAAGACCTGACGGCCCCGCAGGGCCAGGTTCCGGCGGGAGATATCCAGACTGCTCATCAGCAGATAGCTGCCCGAGGTGGTCTGGGTCAGATTGATGATCTGGCGCACATAGCCCGCATGGATTCTCGGCCCGCACAGAAGCAGGCTGGACTGCGTCAGGCTGCCGCCGCTTTTGTGCATGGACACCGACGCCATATCCGCACCGGCCTCCATGGCGGACACCGGCATGGAGGTTCCGAAATAAAAGTGGGTGCCATGGGCTTCGTCCGCCAGGCAGAGCATCCCGGCCTCATGGGCAATCCGCACGATTGCCCGCAGATCGGAGCAGATCCCATAATAGGTCGGGTTGTTCACCAGCACCGCCACTGCCTTGGGATGCTCCCGGATGGCCTTTTCCACACTCTCACGGGTCATTCCCAGGGAAATGCCCAGCTTCTGATCCACCTCGGGGTTCACATACACCGGAATTGCGCCGCAGAGCACCAGGGCGTTGATGACGCTTCTGTGGACATTCCGGGGAAGAATGATCTCATCCCCCCGTTTGCAGGCGGTCAGCACCATGCTCTGCACCGAGCTGGTGGTACCGCCCACCATCAGGAACGCATAGGCCGCGCCGAAGGCATCCGCCGCCAGCTCCTCGGCTTCCCGGATGACGGAAACAGGATGGCACAGGTTATCCAGGGGCTTCATACTGTTGACATCCAGATTGACGCATTGCTTGCCCAGAAACGCGGTCAGTTCCGGGTTCCCCCGCCCCCGCTTATGACCCGGTACGTCAAACGGAACCACGCGCATCTGCCGAAAACGCTCCAGCGCTTCATAGATCGGCGCACGGCTCTGATCGAGAAGCATTTTCTTCATGGCTCTACTCCCTTTCTCTCCGAAATCTGCGGGTTCAAAAAAAATACAGGCCGTGCAATCGCACTGGCCTGTAAAAAATCACGACAAACAATACGGGTATCCGCAGGCCTTGCCCGCGGAGCTCGAATTCTGCCTGGATTATACGGATTGATTCAGAGTCTATATAGCAAACCATACTTTTACTACTCTTATTGACCGTTTCACAAGCTTGTGCTCTTAACACTGATTCCATTTGGAACCCACTTTTGAAATTGAGCTTTTAACTCAATCAACAAGGCGAAAAACGCCGATCGGCATTGGACCCGGCTGTCCGTATGGCCTTAACTCCTCCCGGAGTGGTCCAAGAAAGTTGCTAGAGACTCTGCTCTA
>JAEDJR010000119.1 GCA_016296235.1 Oscillospiraceae bacterium | reverse complement strand
CCCAGGTTGGGGCAGTTGGCCTCCTTGCAGACGGTGTTCAGATTCAGATCCCGCATGAGCGCCGCCACTTCGTTGACCGCATCCTGGTTATAGCGGACCTTCAGCCATTCAGGTTTTTTCTCCATGGCTGCCTCACTCAGTTTCCAGAATGGCAACGGCGGTCTCCACGTCCACGGTGTCGCCTTCCTCAAACAGCTGCTTTTTCAGGATGCCGCTCTCCGTGGCCTCGATCTGGTTGACCACCTTGTCGGTTTCGATTTCAAACAGAGGCTCGCCGGCGGTTACCATGTCGCCCTCCTCCTTGAGCCAGGCGCACAGGACGCCGTCCTTCATTTCGGGACGCAGCTTGGGCATTGTCAGTTCTTTTTCCATTTCTTGTCATCCTTTCTCCGCGGCAGCCGCGGCAGTTCGTATTATAATAAATTGCTCAGCAGTTCCATTGCCCGGTCTCCGGCCAGCATGCAGCACAGGGCGCCCAGGCCCTCCGGATCCAGTCTGGCGCCGTTGAGCAGCCCGGCGGCTTCCGCACTGTCCAGAGCGGCGCAGTCCACGGTCACACCGGACAGGATGCCTTTTTTGGCGTCATAGGCCACCCGGATGGGCATACCGGCAAACAGCCCCTCCTTTTCATAGTGAAAAGCCGGGGTTTTTCCCCAGGTCCAGGGCCAGCTGCGGTATTTTTCGTCCCGCAGGCGGCGGACCTCCGCCTCCTGGGCAGCCGTCAGGGTCAGGGGCGGCGCGTCTCCGGGAACCAATTGGGCCAGCAGCTGCGCCTGAAACTCCTCCAGGGTCATGTCCCGGGCCAGATGCTCCCGGATGTTGGTGACCGGGCAGATGGCGGAGTCGATTCCCTTGGATTGGATACAGTCGTTTTTGTGGTGGGTGGTGATCTGATCCAGGGCCGTCAGGTCGGACTGGAACAGAAGGGTGCCGTGCTGCAGGATCCGGTCCCCGGAAACCCGCTGGGCGCTGCCGGAGATTTTCTGCTCACCGATGGCGATGTCGCAGACGCGGTTCTTCCGGGCCGGGACGCCGATGGCGTTGAGGGCCTCCACCATGGGCAGCAGGCAGCGGTCGTAGTCCACCGGCCCGTCCTTCCGGACCAGAAAGGTGTAGTTCACGTTGCCCAGATCGTGATAGACCGT
Organism: Oscillospiraceae bacterium; assembly: GCA_016296235.1. Classification (GTDB taxonomy): domain Bacteria; phylum Bacillota; class Clostridia; order Oscillospirales; family Oscillospiraceae; genus Avoscillospira. The sequence continues at coordinate 4,667 of JAEDJR010000119.1, read as the reverse complement.
GCCGCCGCCGGAGCTGCGCCGGACGACGGGAATGCCCATCCGCTGCAGAGCCGGGACGGAAACCTCCCGGCAGATATTCTGATAACAGCCCACCACCACGGCGGGGCTGTTCTGCCAGAGAAAAAACAGATCGTCCTCCGGAAAGGCCTGAAAGACGAACTCCTCAAAAGCCTGATTATAAAACGGATCGTGAGACCGGTTCACAATGGTTCGCAAGCAGGTTCCTCCCTCCGGCAGATTTCTACCATATTATATATCATGGGAGGAAGTCAATCAACTGCATTTTTCCGATGACAAGGCATAAAAAGGGCCTGCCGCAAAATAGCAATTTTGCACTGCACCGAAAGCCTCCCCTGTGCAAGGGGAGGTGGCCCGGAGGGCCGGAGGGGTTGTGTGCAGGCATTCGGTGCCAGCTACGACCCCTCAGTCAGCCTTGAGGCTGACAGCTCCCCTTACGCAGGGGAGCCATAGTGCGGTCATCGTTTGTGCTTCTAACGCATTTTGCGACAGGCTCAATATCTATGGATGCCCGGCCTGCCTGGCAGGCGGCCGGCGTTTGAAAGAAAAAAGAAAACCCTGCTTTCGCAGGGCCATGCCCGTCAGCGCTCGCTGACACGGGGCTCTTCGTCACCAAAAATCAGGTCGTCGATATCCGGCCGGTTTTTCGTCATAGGCTCACCTCCTTACCGACACAGTATATGCCGGAAGGGGTGTCGAATGCAAGCAAGAAACCGTGAAGCTTCTGTGAACTTTTTATGAAATTCATGTCAGCCACGGCAGAATGACCCGCCAGGCCTCGGTCAGCTTTTCCGGCGTCCAGGCAGCGTTGGCCGGACTGGTGGAGGGCAGCTGCACGGCGTCGAAGCCGGTCTTTGCCCGGGTGTACTTGCAGTAATACCGGTAGGAGGTTCCGCCGTTGCAGAATACGGCCCGGATCTGCGATGCCCGGAAGATGGGAGAGAGATCGTTGGGAACAACCTGACGGATGCTGCTGTCCGAGGAACCGGCGATTTCGCAGCTGGCGATCACATCCCAGAGGGCAATGTGATGGCGGTGGAGCAGGCCGGATTTTTCTTCGATGGTACCAGGCGTTTGCTCTCCCAGCACAGCGGCCAGTACCCGCCAGAAGCGGTTCTGGGGGTGATGATAGAAAAACTGTCCCTCCCGGGACTTCACCGAGGGGAAAGAGCCGAGAATGAGCACCCGGGAATCCGCGTCGAACAGGGGCGGAATGGGATGAACTTGGGTGGTGTGCATGGCGGGCCTCCTGACGTTGTTACGGAAGGATTCTACAGGCTCGCGGCGCGTTTGTCAATGACCGGATGCGCGCCGGTCAGGGTCAGCAGCAGGGAAAGCAGCGTCAGGTAAATCCCGCCCCGGAGCAGGACATTGCTCCAGCGGCAGACGGTCGGGAGAAAACAGGCGGTGAAGGCGGCCGCTGCACCGGTGCAGCCCAGCAGAACCAGCAGATACGGCCAGGGAAGGGGCGAACCGCTGAGCTGCAGCAGCCGCCGCAGGCTCAGAAAGAAATTCACGGCGTGGGTCAGGAGAAAGGTGGCGAAATACCCGCCGATACCGTACCGGGGCAGCAGAAGAAACAGAAACACCACGTCCATCAGGTTGGTGAGCGTGTTGACCCGGACGCAGTAGACCTGCTGGCCCAGACCCTTGTGCATGCCGTCCACGATGCAGTCCAGATACAGCATGGGCACCAGGGGCGCGAAGGCCCGCAGATAGCGGCCGGCGTCCGGACTGCCGTAGAGCAGCAGCCCCAGAGGCTCCGCCAGCACAAACAGAAGCCCCGCCACAACTGCGGCAAACAGGGCGCTGGCCCGCAGGCAGCCGTCGGTTACGCGGCGGATTTTGGCCTGATTCTGTTCCGCCCGGCACCGGGCCAGCTCCGGAACCAGCAGGTCCGCCACGGCATAGAGGACCGTGCTGGGAAACATCAGCACGGGGAATACCATGCCGTGAATGGTGCCGTAGTCCGCCAGAGCCCGGGTGCGGGAGCCGCCGGACCGGGCCAGGCCATAGGGGATGAGAAACTGCTCCAGGGTACCCAGGCCCGAGCGCAGATAGTCGTTGAGGGCCACGGGGACGCAGAACCGCAGCAGCCGCCGTCCCATGCCCAGACTCTCGCCGCCGGCGCCATAGCTGCGGAAATTGACCAGCAGGAAGGCCAGCAGCACGGCCACGGAGCCGACGGAGGCCAGGGCGCTGCCGCCCACGATACAGACACAGGCGTGGGACAGGTCGCCGGACACCCCCAGACCCAGAAGCCACACGGTCAGGCCCACGGAGGCCACACGGTCGGCCAGCTCCACAGCCACGAGACGTTTGACCTGCCCGCAGGCCGTGAAATAGCCGGCCAGAATGGTGCTCAGGCAGGTCAGAGGCAGGGTGAGCCCCAACAGCCGCAGACTGGCAGCGGCCCGGAGGTCCTTGACCCAGCCCAGGGCCAGCTGTTCGGCGCCCAGCGCCATGGCGCCGCCCACCAGGGCGCTGAGGGCAAGCCCCGCGCCGATGCACCAGACCATGGCCTGCCGGACGCCGAAGAACCGCCGCAGACCGTATTCTTCGGCGGACAGATACATGGCCGCCACCCGGATTCCCGAGGTGCCCACGGTGATGGCAAAGACGTTGACCGTGAGAATCAGCTGCAGCAGCCCCACACCGGCGGCGCCCACCTGCCCTGCCAGATAGATCTGAAACATCATGGCCACGCCCCGCATGGCCAGATTGGCCAGGGTCAGCAGCAGGGCGCTTTGAAACATGGATGAACGTGCGGACAAGAAGATCCCCCCTCGTCCAAGCATATTCCTCCGATCACAAAACAATGCCTGACAGACCGGATGTCCGTCAGGCATTGCAGATGATGTGCTTCAGTTGAGCTGGAAGGTGTAGTAGACTGCCGCAATGAACTCCACCGCGATGGCGGCAAACATGCAGTAGTAGGAGAACAAGCCGCCCAGCAGGATGGCTGCCGCGATGCAAACCAGCCACAGACCGTCGGCCAGGTAGATCAGCAGGGGATTGAACCGGCTGGGGAACAGCCGCACCTGCCGCTTGCCCAGAACCAGAACACCGCTGTGCCGGGAGGCATTGGCGGCCACCAGGGCGGTGAACAGAAGCACCGCGACGGCGGGCAGCAGCAGAAGAAGCGTGGACAGAGACCAGGAGAAGCCGGTGCTGAACCGGAAGAACAGCAGGCCGGACACCATGGTGGACAGGGAGAACAGGAAGAACTCCCAGCGGTACAGCTGATAAATCACATATTGCACCATAATGGCGCAGCACAGGAAATACAGGGTGGGGAAATCCTGCGTCCAGCGCAGCCGCATGCTGACGCCGGTAATGCCGGCAATGGCAAAGACGGTCATGAGCCAGGGAAGGACAGCCCGGACGTTTTTTTGCTTCAGCACGGCCAGCAGCACGGCGCATACCACAAAGCCTGCAAATCCCACCGCAGCAATCCAGGGCGTCAGGGGATCCAGGGCCTCCATGCCGCCGATGGTGCTGTAATAGGCGCGCAGATTCCGAAGGACGGCAATCGAAACGCAAAACAGCAGCAGCGCCAGCATAACCTTATAGACAGTGGCGCTGTCCGACTTGACTTTGCGCGGTTTTTCCGCCGCCCGATCCATTCTATTTGTCATATCCATACCAGATCCTTATGTTCAGAATTAAGCCAGCTCGTCCGCCGCATACATCAGGGCGGACAGGGCGCACAGCGGCGCTGTTTCGCAGCGCAGGATTCTCGGCCCCAGAGAGCAAACCGCCATGCCGGCGTCCCGGGCCTTGCAAACCTCTTCCTCCGTCAGACCACCTTCCGGACCGGTCATGATGGCGGCCGTCGAAAAGGACGACGCTTCCACGGCAGACCGCAGGGAACGGGTTTGCTCATTTTCATAAAACAAAGCCGAAAACTCCGCCTGACAGGCCCTGGCCACGGCGGCGTCAAAAGACTCCAGGGCCAGAACGGCCGGAATCCGGCCGCGGCCGGACTGCTCGGCGGCAGAGGCGGCAATCTTCTGCCAACGCTCCAGCTTTTTGGCAAGGGACTTGGCGTCCGGCCTGGAGACGCTTCTGGCGCAGGGGAAGACGATCAATTCACAAGCGCCCAGCTCCGTGGCTTTCTGCACCACATGCTCAAACTTGTCCGCTTTTGGAAAGCCCATATAGATACTGCACTGCAGTCTGGGCTCGGAACGGGAGAGTTCCGGCTGACGAAGGGTCAGCTGCACCTGGCCGGCGCCGGTCTGAGAGACGGTACCCCGGGCCTCCCGGCCCTGGCCGTCGCAGAGGATGGCCGCATCGCCGGGGGAGAGCCGCAGCACGCGGGCGTGGGCAGCCTGTTCGCCTTCCAGCACGGCAAAGCCGCTGTCCAGAACCTCCGGAGCAACAAAAAATCGCGGCATTGCTCAATCCCTCCCGGCCATGACGCACAATCGCAAAATGTATTATAGCAGAGAAAATTGGAATTGGCAACTGTAAAAGTTGGGAATTCTGCGGGGGAAGCCGAAAATTTCAGTTGACAAATCCCATGGGAATAGATATAATATGTGAGCATGAAAACTGCATATGCGGGAGTGCTGGAATGGTAGACAGGCACGTTTGAGGTGCGTGTGTCCTATGGCGTGTGAGTTCGAGTCTCATCTCCCGCACCA
>JAEDJR010000118.1 GCA_016296235.1 Oscillospiraceae bacterium | reverse complement strand
ACCTCCCCTTGCACAGGGGAGGCTTTCGGTGCAGCCTGTGTTTGTGCGAAATTGCTGTTTTGCAGCAACCCCCAGTCAGCTTCGCTGACAGCCCCCTGTAGAGGGGGCACGAGGGGGTGCGGCGCAGTTTCAAACATTGTCAACTGTCAACTTTCAACTTTCAATTGCTCTGCTTGACAGCGCCAGCCGGCTCTGTTATAATCATCCCAATTCCATAACCGACAGTTCGTTCGTAGCCATCCTGTCGTTAAACAAAACCAGGGACGTCCGCAGGGGGAATCTCTGCGGGAGAGATGGGTGCGCCGGCATCCGTCTTTTTTTGTTCCGCGAAAGAGAGGAACTTTGTATGAAATCCAAATTCACCGTCCGTCAGCTGTGCGCCTGCGCCATTGTGGCCGCGCTCTACGCCGCCATCACCATCGTCACTGCGCCCTTTGCCTATGGCCTGGCCCAGTTCCGCCTGTCCGAAGCCCTGGTGGTCCTGTGCTGGTTCGAACCGATTCTGGCCGTGGGCATCACCCTGGGCTGCTTCCTGGCCAACGTGTTCTCCACGGTCACGGCCCTGGATATGGTGGTAGGCACCCTGGCTACGGCCCTGGCCTGCCTGTGGACCATCAAATGCAGAAAAACCTGGTTCATCCCCATGCCCAACGTGCTGGTCAACGCCGTCATCGTGGGCGGCATGCTGGCCTTTGTGCTGTTCCCCGACAATCTGCTGCTGGGCTTTGCCACGGCCTTCGTCCAGGTGGGCTTCGGCGAGCTGGCGGTCATGTATGTGCTGGGCCTGCCTCTGCTGCTGTTCGCCAAGCGGACGGGCTTTATGAACAGGCTGCTCAAAAAATAAAACGTCAAACCTTCAGAATTCCAGGACACGCGCCTGGAATTTTGAATATTCAGCAGGAAAATTTCCATTTTTCTGAAACCTTTCCGGATTTTTCCCGTCTTTCTGTAAGGAGGCGATGTTATGGACGACAGCGGAATTGTGGATCTGTTCTGGGCGCGGAATCAGGACGCCATCGCGGAGACGGACAAGAAATACGGCCCCTACTGCCGGCAGATCTCCTACAACATCCTGCGCAGCGCCCAGGACGCCGACGAGTGCGTCAACGACGCCTGGCTCAAGGCCTGGAACGCCATGCCGCCTCAGCGGCCCCAGAAGCTGCAGGCCTTTCTGGGGAAAATCGTCCGCAACCTGAGCCTGGACCGCTGGGATCGGGACAGAGCCGGGAAACGGGGCGGCGGACAGACTGCCCTGCTGCTGTCGGAGCTGTCTGACTGCGTTCCCGCTCCCCAAACCGTGGAGAAGGCCCTGGACGACGCCGCCATCACGGCGGCCATCTCCGCCTGGCTGCGGCAGCAGACGCCCAAAAACCGCGTGGCCTTCGTCCGCCGCTACTGGTACGCCGACACCACCGCCCAGGTGGCCCGGCAGGTGGGGCTGACCGAGGGCGGCGTCAAATCGCTGCTCCACCGCCTGCGGGAGAGCCTGCGGAACCATCTGGAACAGGAGGGGATTGTGCTATGACGGATTCGGAAAAACGGCTGCTGGGCTGCATCGGCTGGATTGACAACGAGCTGATTCTGGAAGCGGAGCAGACCCGGTTCCCCGGCCGCCGCTGGACCAGCTGGGCCGCCCTGGCGGCGTGTCTGGCTCTGGTGGCGGCGGTGCCCTTCGGCCTCTCCCGTCTTTCGGGCGCATCCCCCGGGGAAGCCGCCGCGCCCTCCTTCCGCGCAGAGACCGTCCAGACGCCCGAGGCCGCCAAGAACGAAGAACCCCCCGAGGCCGCCGAGACACCCGAGGCCTCCGACGCGCCGGAAACCCCGGTGTGGGAGCAGTCCTACGGCGATGCGGCCATCCTCCGGACCGAGTCCCTGGGCGGCCTGTATCTGGGCATGCCGGAGCAGGAGATTCTGGATCTGCTCCAGGAGCCGGACACCACCTCCAACTCCGGCCCCGTGGCCTATCCCGACGGCTCCACCCACGTCACCTGGGTCTACTACAGCCGGGATCTGACCCTGAATCTGGCGGACACCGGCGACGGCTGGTTCCTCAATGAGATTCTCATGTTCAATAAGGGAACCCTGTCTCTGTCCACCGGCGTGGGCATCGGCGCGGAGGAGGCCGACGTGGTGCAGGCCTATCCAGGCGCCGTGGTCTATGACAGCGAATCCAAGGTGCTGGAGGACGGCAGCTGGCGCACGGTGCAGGAGCTGCAGTATATCGTGGGCGACCGCAATTCCGGCCTGACCGTATTTCTCCGCGACGGCCTGGTGAACACCATCACCCTGGGCCCCTGGCTTCTGAACCCGCCCCAGGAGGCCTGGGAGCTGCTGCAGGAGCCGGAGCAGCCGCCCTATGACCTGACCTCCGGCGAAATCACCGTCTATGCCTGGACGGAGTCCCACTGGGATATCGTCACGGTCACGGACCGGTCCGCCAAGATGATCTCAACAATTCTGACCATCACAGACCCGGATGACTCCTCCCAGGAAGAAGCCGCGGCCTCCGTTTGGCTGGATTTCCGCAACGGCACCGCCGTGGAGCTGACGGGCGATAACCACGCCACCGTCTGGACCTACGACACGGAAGCCCTGGATCTCGACCAAAAAGACAGCCTGACCCTGCAGTTTTCCGGGGTTTTCCAGGACCTGGATGAGACCGTGGAGGAGGCCATGGGCGATCCCAACGCCGCCTGGGGATGACCGGTGCAGGAAATTCGGGGAAAATTCAAACTTTTTTCCGGACTTTTTTCTAAAAATCTCTTGCTTTTTTCGAATATGGGCGCTATAATAGAGGCAATCTATTGTAGACTTTACAAAAGACTGGGGAATATTCCCCAGTCTTTCTTGTTGGAAAGGACCGATTACCATGAAGATCACCGAACAGGTCTGGCAGTTTGCCGAGCCGGTGGTACAGGCGCATGGCTGCACCCTGTGGGACGTGGAATACGTCCGCGAGGGCGGCGAGTGGTACCTGCGGCTGTATCTGGACAAGGACGGCGGCGTGGACATCAACGACTGCGAGGCCGTCTCCCGGGCCCTGGATCCCATTCTGGACGAGAAGGACCCCATCCCCGACAGCTATCACTTTGAGGTCTGCTCGGCGGGCCTGGAGCGGGTGCTGAAGCGCCCCTCGGATTTTGAGAAGTTTTTGGGCGCCGACGTCCTGGTGAAGCTCTACCGTCCCCGCAGCGGGGCCAAGGAGCTGAAGGGCGTCCTGACCGCCTACGAAAACGGCAATGTCACCATCGACCAGGCCGGTACGCCTGTGACACTGGAAAAACAGGAGATCGCCCTGGTGCGGCTCTATGTGGAATTCTGAGAAGGAGGAATTGTTGCAACATGAACGCTGAAATCTTCGCCGCCCTGGCGCAGCTGGAAAAAGAGCGGGGCATCCCCCAGTCCTACATGATTGAAAAGATCACCCAGGCCCTGGTGGCCGCCTACAAAAAAGATAAGGACGGCTACACCGACAACGTCTTTGTGGACACCGACGGCGGCGATATGCATATGTACGTCCAGAAGGAAGTGGTGGAGGACGTGATCTCCCCCGCCACCGAGATTTCCCTGGAGCAGGCCCGGAAGATCAACGGCCGCGCCGAGCTGGGCGACCTGATTAACGTGGACGTGGAGACCAAGGCCTTCGGCCGCATCGCCGCCCAGACCGCCAAGCAGGTCATCATCCAGGGCATCCGCGAGGCCGAACGGGGCATGGTCTTTGACACCTTCTCCTCCAAGGAGCACGAAATCCTCACCGGCACGGTGCTGCGTATCGAGCCCAACTCCGGCGACATGACCATCCGCATCGGCAACGGCAACGACAAAACCGACGCGCTGCTCTCCGGCTCCGAGCAGGTCCGGGGCGAGCGCTTCCAGGAGGGCGACCTGATCCGCGTGTATGTGGTGGAGGTCCGCCGCTCCAACCGCGGGCCCCAGGTCATCGTCTCCCGCACCCATCCCGGCCTGGTCAAGCGGCTGTTCGAGCTGAACGTGCCCGAGATCGAGAGCGGCCTGGTGGAGGTCAAGTCCATCGCCCGGGAGCCCGGCTCCCGCACCAAGCTGGCCGTCTGCGCCACGGAGGAGAACATCGATCCCGTGGGCGCCTGCGTCGGCCCCCGGGGCGGCCGTGTGGGCGCCGTGGTGGAGGAGCTGCGGGGTGAAAAGATGGACATCGTGGTCTGGTCCGAGGATCCCACCAAGTTCGTCGCCTCCGCCCTGTCCCCCGCCGACGTGGTTTCCGTGACGGTGCTGCCCGGCATGGGCAAGGCCTGCCGCGTCATCGTCCCCGACGACCAGCTGTCCCTGGCCATCGGCAAGGAGGGCCAGAACGCCCGCCTGGCCGCCCGCCTGACCGGCTACAAGATCGACATCAAGCCCGCCTCCCAGGCCGCCGCCATCGAAGCGGAAGAAGCCGGGGAGCCTGCGGAAGAATAAAAGGCGCCCAAAGGCTTCCCCTTGAGGGGAAGCTGTCACCGAAGGTGACTGATGAGGTGTGCGGGAAATACCGCGTTTTACAGAAATTTCCGGCGAATTCGGAACCTTTCCACCTCATCCGGCGCTTCGCGCCACCTTCCCCTCAAGGGGAAGGCTTGCGGAACTGCACAGCACCTAAAAGGCTTCTCCTTGAGGAGAAGCTGTCAGCCGCAGGCTGACTGATGAGGTGTAGGATGCGAAGCATCCGTCAGGGCAGTTTTGAAATTCGCACTGCATTTCCACCTCATCCGGCGCTGCGCGCCACCTGGAGGTGAATTGCCCTGCAGGGGCAAGAGAGGCCACCCTGGGGTGTCCCCTCGAGGGGAAGGCTCGGAAACTGCGCAGCACCTGAAACGGCCTCCGCGCATGACCGGGCACATCCCACAAACCGGCACAAGGAGGAGCCATATGCAGCAGAAGAAGATTCCCATGCGCCAGTGCGTGGGCTGCCGGGAAATGAAGCCAAAAAAAGAGCTGATCCGGGTGGTCAAGTCGCCGGAGGGCGCGATTTCCCTGGATTTCCGCGGCAAAGCGCCGGGCCGGGGCGCCTATGTGTGCCCGGATCCCGCCTGCCTCAAGCGGGCCATGAAGTCCAAAGCCCTGGAGCGCGGCTTCGAAACGGCCATCCCCCAGGAGGTCTACGACAGCCTGCTGGCTGCCATGGAGGAGGGCGGTCATGGATAATCATCAGCGTGCCCTCCAGTATCTGGGTCTGGCCCGCCGGGGCGGAAACCTGGTCTACGGAGAGGAAACCGTGGGCGCCGCCTGCCGCTCCGGTCATGCCCGGCTGCTGGTGCTGGCCCGGGATGCGGCGGATCATACCTACCGCCGGGCCAGGAGCTTCACCCAGAGCGGCAAACCGCCCATGATCCGCGTGCCCTTCTCCAAGGACGAGACCGGCGCGGCCCTGGGCTGCAGCGTCTGCGCCATGGCGGCCTTCACCGACGTGGCTCTGGCCCTGGCCTTCGTCCAGGCTCTGGAGGAGCCGGAACACTACGGCCAGCTGCTCCAAACCCTGGAGGATCAGGTGGCGCGGGTCAAAAAGCGCCGCCAGGAAGAAAAGGCCCATCAGAAAAATATCCGGCAAGGCAAGAAAAAGCCGGCCAAACCGTAACAGAGAGAGTCTCTATGGAGGTGGCTATATTGAGTAGTTTTATCAAGTATCGAATCGGAGAAATGGCCAAGGATTTCGGGGTGCCCACCAAGACGATTACCAGCCTGGTGACGGAATTCTTTGAGAAGCCCAAGAGCACCCAGCAGGTGCTGACGGAGCAGCAGCTCAACGTGCTGTTCGACGTCATGACCCAGCGCAACCAGATCAGCTCCATCGAGCAGGTCTTTGCCACGGCCCAGGC
>JAEDJR010000006.1 GCA_016296235.1 Oscillospiraceae bacterium | reverse complement strand
TCAATTGTCAATTCAAAGACAAATCCCGATTGATAGGTCTCTTTGGTTTCATATTATCTCATAACAGGATAAGACACAAGAACAGTCACAGCAGAGCAAACTGCTGTGACTGTTCCTGTCTTTTCATTGGCTTATTCGCCATGATAAGGCATGCAGGACGAACGCTCCACCAGCGTCGGCGTCAGGATCCGGTGCGTATAGCCGGACAGCTCGTTTTGGATTTTATCCAGAAGGCTGTCCACCGCCACGGAAGCCAGCATCTTCTTGGGCTGTTCCACCGTGGTCAGATTGATCCTGGGCAGGCCGCTGTCGCGGATGTTGTCAAAGCCCAGAAGAGAGATGTCCTCCGGGATCCGGATTCCGTTCTCCTCCGCCGCCTGCATAATGCCCAGCGCATTGGTATCCGTGGCGGCAAAAATGGCGGAATAATGCCGTTCCTGGGCAAAGAGCTGCTTGGCCAGCTGATAGCCATATTTGATGGATGTAAAAGAGAAGGTGTTGTTGCAATACTGCGGCGTCAGGCCCAGATCCCGGCAGGCCGCGGCGTAGCCCTCTGCGCGGAGCTGGTGCGTGGTACTCCCCCGCCGCCGTCCAAAATACAGAATATCCCGATGGCCCAGCTGATACAGATACTCTACCCCAAGATAGGCGCCCCGGGTATTGTCCACGGAAACATAGCTCTCCGGAACCTCCCGCAAATTTTCGCCCACAAATACCGTAGGCAGGCGCGACAGATAGGGCCGCAGCGTCTCATAGGTCTCCGGACCGGAGGGGCAGAGAATCACACCGTCCACCTGCCGGCCAATCATCAGCTCGAAAAGCTCGCGCTCCTGTTCGCTGTCCCGGGAGGAGTTGCACAGGATAATATTATAGCCCCGCACTCTGGCCTGGCGGTCAATGTGATACGCCAGCTCCGACATGAAGGGGTTATTGACACCGGTGAGGATCAATCCGAGAAGCTTTGTGCTCTTCATGACCATAGCCCTGGCCACCGTATTGGCAGTGTAGTTCATTTCCTTGCAGACCTGCAGAATCCGTTCCCGGGTATCCTGACTGATTTCCGGACTTCCCGACAGTGCGCGGGATACCGTGGAATAGGAAACACCGGCAGCTTTCGCTACATCTTTGATCGTAACATTTTTCAAAACCATCGCCTCCGGTTCGAAAATTTTCGTGCGATTTCCGTATTTCTATTTTAGTAGCTTCTGTGGAAAAAATCAAGCATAAAATGAATAATTACCAAAATACCACAATTTATACGGGCATATTTTGGAGCAATTATCTCTCTTCCGGCTCCTCTGTTCTATGATATCACAGGTTCCGGAAATTGAAACCGAAATGACCGGAAATTTTCATTGAAAATCCGAAAAATTCCGATTTCTATAGAATTTACAAAATTTCATTTCTTTTTTAATCAAAATAATTCAAAATTTGTGTTGACATGGAAAATAAAATGCTGTAAAATTCAAAGTAAGAAAAGCGGAAACGTTTGAGTAAAATCTAACCGACCCGCTGTGAAGCACAGGGAGGTGAAGCGAAATGATCAAAGCGGTTTTATTTGACTTGGGCGGAACCATGCACACAGCCGATTCTCCGTCCGGCCGTAATCTGTGGTTTGCCAGGCGGCTTCTGGACCGGCTTGAGGATTATGGGATACGCCTCGGGACGACTCCGGAACAGCTGGCCCTGCAGCTGCATGAAAACGGCGAGCAGTACAAACACCTGTCCGAGCAGACCCTGCGGGAGCTGCCGGCAGCAACGATCTGGAGCGAATACTATCTGCGCGATTACGGACTCTCCAAAGAAACCCTGGAGCCTATGGCGGAGGAGCTGAGCTTCCTTTACGACTATGAGCGCGTGCGGATTATGCGGCGGCCCCATTTGAAGGAAACCATGGAGCAACTGCATCGCATGGGCCTGCGTCTTGGCGTCATCAGCAACATTATCTCCACCTCCGTCGTTCCCCACTTTCTTCGGGAGTACGGCATAGAATCCTACATGGAAACCGTGATACTCTCCTCTTCGACCGGCATTCGCAAGCCGTCGCCGGATATTTTCCGTGTGGCGGAGCGAGAGCTTGGCCTGGAGCCGAACGAGCTTGCCTATGTGGGAGACACCATTTCCAGAGACGTCCGGGGCACCCGGGCCGCCGGCTGGAAGCTCATGATCCAGATCCACAATCCCGGTATCGCACACCGTGACGCCGGTCTGGAAGGCGGCCCCTACCGCCCCGATTATCTGATACAGGATCTGTCGGAAATCCCCGCAATCCTGGAACACGAAAACAGTCTTTAACAGCATCATACGAACGCGAAACCGAATCTGATTACATTGCTAGGAGGAACCCCTGATGAACCGGAATATCGATACTATCTTCTTCGACGTGGGTGCAACCCTGCGTTATGTGGTGGAAGATCCCGAGTTCTCCGCAGCTGCCGACCGGGAGCTGATGGAAATCGTCGGAACCACAGAATCCCACGACGTCTTCTTTGAAAAGCTGAACCGCAACTGGAAGGCCTACCGCAAGATGGCCAAGACCATTCTGCTGGATGTATCCGAGATGGAGCTCTGGCTGCAGTATCTGCTGCCGGACTATCCCGCCGAACGGATCGCTCCCCACGCCGCTCGTCTGACCCGTCTGTGGCGGGATCACGATGGCCGCCGGCTGCCCCATGACGATGTGAAAGATACCCTGCGGGAACTGAAGCGCCGCGGCTACAAGCTCGGTATCATCGCCAATACCATTACGGAAACGGAAATCCCCGATTGGATGTGCCACGATCAGGTGGCGGACTGCTTCCAGACCGTCATCCTGTCCTCCAAGGTTCGTCTTCGCAAGCCGGATCCTGCCATCTACCTGCTGGCCTCCCGCTGCATCGGCTCCGACCCCGAAAACTGCGCTTATGTGGGCGACAACCCTGTTCGGGACGTGGAAGGCGCCGTGGACGCCGGCTACGGCAGCATGATCCTCTATGAAGATGCCGGCACGGCTGACCGGGAGGGAAAGACGCCTACCGTAAAGCCCGATTACTGCATCAAGGCAATCCGCGACCTGCTGGATCTGTTCCCCCCCAGAAACTGAGGTGTCCCATGGAACAGATCAAAGGCGTGTTTTTTGACCTGGGCGGCACCCTCCGCATTGCGGAGGATGTTCCGGAACACCAGGAGCGGGCCAAGGCCCGTATGGCTCAGCTGGCCGGCGCCGCAGATCCCCAAACGTTCATCGACATGATCGAAGCGCGCTACGCCCCTTACCGCGACTGGGCTCTCACCGAAAACCGGGAAGCCGGCGACTATGAACTGTGGAAAAAGTGGCTTCTTCCGGAGATGGACGATGCCCGCCTGCAGGAGATCTGCCATGAGATGACCTTCCAGTACCGTCAGGTCAAGGGACTGCGCCATGTGGTGGAAGGCGGCGTGGAGGTCATCCGAACGCTCCACGACCGGGGCTACCGGCTGGGCATTATCTCCAACCTCATCGGCGAAGAGGAGATTCCCAACTGGCTGCGGGAAGACGGTCTGGAGCAATACTTCGATGCTGTCGTCCTCTCCTCCGTCTGTCACATCCGCAAGCCCGATCCGCAGATGTATCTGATGGGCTGCGAGCAGCTGGGCCTGCGCCCGGAGCAATGCGCCTCCGTGGCCGACAACCTCAACCGCGACATCACCGGAGCCAAGGCCGCAGGAATCGGCGCCAACATTTTGTTCATCAGCCCGGAGAAGCTAGCAAAGAAAACCATCACCGATGCGAACCGGCCGGATTTCATTGTTCACCGGTTCCCGGATATTCTGGATCTTCCGATACTGCCGTAAGGAGGAATATGGGATGGAGCATCAGATCAATACGATCTTTGTGGATCTTGGAGATACCTTCCGTGTCATCCGCAAGGATCCCGCTTATCAGCGGGAAGCCATGGCCGTCATCACCCGGTGCCTGGGCGTGGAGACAGACCCGGAGGAGTTCTACCGGACTGTGATCGAGCCGCGCTATGACAAGTACCGCGAGTGGGCGCTGACCTTCTATTGCGAAGCGCCGGTTAAAACACTGTGGACCCGCTGGCTGGCCTATGACTTCCCCCGGGAGCAGGTGGAAGCCCATGCCGACGAAATGACCTACGCCTACCGCAAAACCAAGGGTGAGCGGGTGGTCACCGACGGCGGAATTGAAACCATCAAAGAGCTCAGCCGCCGGGGCTACACCCTGGGCATCGTCAGCGACCTGGTCGGCGTGGAAGAAGTGGATGAATGGCTGGATCGGGATGGCCTGCGCCCCTATTTCAAAACCGTTCAGCAGTCTTCCGTCTGCCTCATCCGCAAGCCTCACCCGGCCATCTACTATTACGCCCTGGAGGAAACCGGCGCAGATCCGGCCTGCACCTGCTATGTGGGTGACAACCTGGATCGGGACATCATCGGCGCCAAAGCCGCAGGTCTGGGTATGACCGTCGGTGTCCAGTATCCCGGTAAAAAGCCTCAGACCGTCACGCCGGCCAACAAGCCGGATCACTTCATCAGTCATTTTTCCCAGCTGCTGGATCTCTTCCCGCCGCTGAAATAAGGAGGAACTGTCATGTCCGAAACAGTACGTACCATCGGCGGTGAGGCTCTGGCAAAAGCGGTGGAAGCCGCCTACGCCCAGGGGCAGACCGATTACTATCTGGAGCCTTTGACCCGGGTTGATGAAACCGGAGCGCCCATTGGCAAAATCAAAGACGGAGATCAGGTCATTTTCTGCTGCCGCCGCGGTGAGCGTGAGATTGAATTGACCGAGGCCTTCACGGAGCCCGGCTTTGATAAGTTCCCCCGGGAATATATGAAGGATCTCCGCTTTGTCATCATGACCATGTATCATGAGAAATTCAAAAACCTTCCCATCGCCTTTGCCCCGGAAAAAGTGCAGAAGCCTCTGGCGCAGGTGCTCAGTGAAGCCGGCCTGCGGCAATTCCACTGTGCCGAATCCGAAAAATACGCCCATGTCACCTTCTTCTTCAACGGCGGCTATAACCAGCCCTTTCCCGGTGAGACGGACGTCTGCGTCCCCTCCCCCAAGGGCATTCCCTTCGATCAGAAGCCGGAGCTGAGCCTCCCCCAGGTTGCCGAAAAGGTTCAGGGCGCCGTGGACGAGGGCTATGACTTCATTCTCACCAATTTCGCCAACGGCGACGTCATCGGCCACACTTCCAATTCGGAAGCGAAGATTGCCGCAGCCGCCACCGTCAGCCGGTATGTCAGCCAGGTTACAAGCTACGCCCGCGAGCACGGCTATCTGGTTCTGGTCACCGCCGATCACGGCAACATCGAAACCCTGCGGGACGCCAAGGGAAAGCCCCATGTGGCGCATACCACCAATCAGGTGCCCTTCCTGGTGATGGATCCCCAGGGCCGCGGGATTACCCTGCGGGACGGCCGTCTGGGCGATGTGGCTCCGACGGTGCTGCGTGTTCTGGGTGTGGAGCAGCCTGCGGAAATGAGCGGCGAATCCCTGATTGTCACCGAAGGCATCACCAACAGCAAGGTGATGCTGGTGGTCCTGGACGGCTGGGGCTACGGCAGCGGCGACGACAACGACGCCATCTTCCTGGCGGACACCCACGACTGGGACGCCATGCTGGCTGCCTGGCCCAACAGCCGTCTGCAGGCCAGCGGTGAAAATGTGGGACTGCAGGCCGGCAAAGCCGGCAACTCCGAAGCCGGCCACTCCAACCTGGGCGCGGGCCGCGTTGTGGCGCAGGATGACGTTCGCATGGACGCCGCAATCCGTGACGGTTCCTTCCGCACGAATCCCGTGTTCCTGACCACCATCGAAAATGCCCGCAAGGGCGGCGCCCTGCACCTGCTGGCCTACCTGACCGAGAAATCCAGCCATGGCTGCATCGATTACCCCCTGATGCTGGCTGAAATGGCGGAAGGTGTGGAAGAAGTCTACTTCCATATTATCTTCGACGGCCGCAGCACCGAGCCGGGCAGTGCACCGGAGCTGCTGCGGAAGCTGGAAAAGCGTCTGGCCGAGATCGGACGCGGACAAATTGTAGACGGCGTTGGCCGCGGCATTGCACTGGACCGGGACGGCAACTATGCCAAGGTTCGCAAAGCCTATGAGGCCATGGTTTTGGGTCTGGGTACCCAATACTGCTGATCGCCGCCATTCCGGAAGCATCATGCAGACAGGAGTGATTTCCTATGACATCGTTGAACCAGGTTGACCTTTCGGCTCTGGCTATGTCTCCGCTTGATATTGTTCTGCGCTTGCTGTGCGCCATGCTGGTTGGCGCGATCATCGGAACAGAGCGGGAATACACCCACCGTCCGGCAGGTATGCGCACCCACATGCTGGTGTCCCTGGGTGCCTGCGTGGTCATGCTCACCAGTCAGATGATTTTCTATCAATACCGTGCCTACGGCGCGACGCCGGATCCCGCCCGCTTGAGCGCGCAGGTCATCACCGGCGTTGGCTTCCTGGGGGCCGGAACCATCATGAAGGAGGGCCCCTCCATCAAGGGTCTGACCACTGCCGCCAGCGTGTGGGCTGTGGCCTGCCTGGGCGTGGCCGCCGGCGGCGGCTACTACGCCGTTGCCCTGATCGGAACTCTGTGCATGATGATTACACTGACTGTGTTCGAATTGCTGCAAAAAAAGCTGATGCATGGCCGCTACGAGCTCTATATGTTCTCCGTGGATTGCACGGACGTTGTCTCGGCGCTGGAACTCATCAACAAGCTGGCATCCGCCCATGACGCCACGCTGGCAAGAATGCAGGTGGACAGCAGCGAAGAGGGCTCCTATGAAATCAGCTTCAAGGCCGATTTCAGCGGCCGTCACGCTTCAGAACGGATGCAGAAGTTCTTTGCCGCCCTCAACAATCACAGCAGCATTACCTCGGTCAAATCGGATCGGAGCAGAATGTAATTCTTCTCTTTTCCTGTGGCCCATGTCTTAATGATCGGAAAGGAAGTTTCTTGATGAATCAGTATTTCATTGTATTTTCGGCGCTTGGTTCCGTCCTGGCATTGCTGTTTGCCGTCTTTATGGCAAAGCGTGCTCTCAGCGTCAGTGAAGGTACGGACCGGATGAAGAAGATTGCTTCATTTATCCGTGACGGAGCCAACGCCTATCTGCGTCGCCAGTACACTGTTGTTATCGTATTCTTCAGCATCATGTTCATCGTTCTGTGCATCATGGCTGCCCTTGGCTTTCTGACCTGGTTTGTGCCCTTTGCCTTTGTCTCCGGCGGCTTCTTCTCCGGCCTGAGCGGCTTCGTGGGTATGAAGATCGCCACCGGTTCCAATGCGCGAACCGCCAACGCCTGCCGCACCGGACTGAATGCCGGTCTGCGGGTGGCATTCTCCGCCGGCACCGTCATGGGCTTCACCGTTGTGGGCCTGGGCCTGTTGGATATCTCTCTCTGGTACATCCTGCTCCGCTTTGTGTTCCACCTGGAGATGGAGGCCATTTCCTCCGCTATGCTGACCTTCGGCATGGGCGCCAGCTCCATGGCCCTGTTCGCCCGCGTGGGCGGCGGCATCTTCACAAAAGCTGCTGACGTCGGCGCCGATCTGGTCGGCAAAGTGGAAGCCGGCATTCCCGAGGACGATCCCCGCAACCCCGCCGCGATCGCCGATAATGTGGGCGACAACGTGGGCGATGTGGCCGGCATGGGCGCCGACCTCTATGAGTCCTATGTGGGTTCTCTGATTTCCGCCTGCTCCCTGGGCGTCATCGCCTTCAACCTGATTGATGCCGTTGACCGTACCTACGCATTCGCCGTTCCCCTGCTTCTGGCCGCCATCGGCGTGATCGCCTCCCTGATCGGTTCCTTCCTGGTTCGGACCGGTGAATCCACCGATCAGATGACCCTTCTGAAGGCTCTGCGCCGCGGTACCAACACCTCCGCCATCATCATTGCCATTGCCGCCTTCCCTCTTGTGTGGTTTATGCTGGGCAGCAGCTACATCGGCCTGTATGTGGCCATCCTGGCCGGTCTGATTTCCGGCGTGCTCATTGGCCGCTTCACGGAATACTACACCTCCGACACCTATAGGCCCACCAAGCACCTGGCTGCTTCGTCCGAGACCGGCACCGCGACTCTCGTCATCGACGGCATCAGCCTCGGCATGCAGTCCACCGTGATGCCCGTCATCATCGTCGGCGCCTGCATTCTGATTTCCTTCTACGTCTCCGGCCTTGGCGCCCCTGAGGCTGCCAAAAACTCCATCGGCCTCTACGGCATCGCCCTGGCTGCCGTCGGTATGCTCTCTACCCTGGGCATCACCCTGGCCACCGACGCCTATGGCCCCGTGGCTGACAACGCAGGCGGCATCGCACAGATGGCCGGCCTGGATCCCATCGTTCGCGAGCGCACCGATGCGCTGGACTCCCTGGGCAACACCACCGCTGCCACCGGCAAGGGCTTCGCCATTGGCTCCGCCGCCCTCACCGCCCTGGCTCTGATTGCCAACTATGTGGAAAAGATCGAAGTCATCGATCCCAGCCTGGCCCTGGATATGAGCATTATGAACCCCGTTGTGCTGGTTGGCGTTTTCATCGGCGCATGCCTGCCCTTCGTCTTTGCCGCCATTACCATGGGCGCCATCGGACGGGCCGCTCACAGCGTGGTGCTGGAGGTTCGCCGCCAGTTCCGTGAAATCAAGGGCATCATGGATGGTACCACCGATGCCGACTACGCCCGCTGCGTGGATCTGTGCACCCGTTCCAGCCTGAAAGAGATGGTTCTTCCCACTGTCATCGCCATTGTCGTCCCCGTGGCCACCGGCCTTCTGCTTGGCCCCAACGGCGTCGTCGGTATGCTCTGCGGCGCCACAGTCTCCGGCTTCCTGCTGGCCGTGTTTATGTCCAACTCCGGCGGCTCCTGGGACAACGCCAAGAAGTACATCGAGGTCGGCCACTGCGGTGGTAAGGGCAGCGACAACGACAAAGCTGCCATCGTCGGCGACACCATCGGCGATCCCTTCAAGGATACCTCCGGCCCCTCCATCAACATCCTGATCAAGCTGCTGAGCATGGTTTCCATCGTCTTTGCAGCCCTGGTGGTCAACTGCCACCTGTTCGGTTAACGTCCATACACGCATTTCCCGCGCTCTGTCAGGGCGCGGGAAATCGCAGTGTTATCAGAAAGAGAGGTACATCGCTTTGAAATCTTACGATCTGATGATTATCGGTCCCGCAACCCGGGATGTGAATATCGACTACACCGGCGTTGAGGACCGCAGTGTCGGCGGCGCCGTTACCTTCTGCACGCCGGCTGCCCGGGCGGCAGGCGCCGCCGTATTTGCCGCCGTGAAGGCAGCTCCGGCCGACCGGGATGTGCTGGACGCCCTGGGCGGCGATCCTGCCGACGCTGCGCTGCTGCCCTCGGCCAAAACCACCCTGATGCGAAACGAGTATTTTACCGCCGACCGGGAACGGCGCAACGCCAGCTGCATGGCGCAGTCCGATCCCGTTCTTCCGGAGGAAATCCCCGCAGTTCCCTGCCGTCTGTATCATCTGGCCGGTCTGCTTGCCGGAGACTTCCCGCCGGCGCTGCTGGAATCCCTGCACAGCAAGGGGCTTCTTTCCGCCGACGCACAGGGTTTCCTGCGCCACAATGAGGGCGGAACCATGCGCTTCCACGACTGGGCGGAGAAGCTGCAGTATCTCCCCTATCTGGATTTTCTCAAAACGGACGCCGCCGAGGCAGAGATTCTCACCGGCCTCACAGACCGCCGGGCTGCGGCTGAGCAGCTCCACCGGTGGGGCGCCAAGGAAATCGTCATTTCCCACAACAGCGAGATGCTGGCCTACGACGGAACGCAGTTCCGCACCTGCCCGGTGAAGGCGCGCAATCTCTCCGGCCGCACCGGCAGAGGCGACACCACCTTCGGCGCTTATCTGGCCATGCGGATGCTGGGCGCGGATATGGGCGAAGCCCTGCTGTACGCCACCGCCTGCGTCTCCCTGAAGATGGAAACGCCCGGCGCATTCCGCGGCACCCGGGCAGACGTGGAGGCCTATATCCGGGAGTTCTACGGAGAATAAGCCATGGCTGAAATGATAATGGGCGTCAATCTCCCCGGCGGAACCGGTCTGGATCGTCTTTCGGGCGCGTTGGATCAAATCCGCAGCGATGGCTGGCAAGCCGCTGAGCTGAATCTGTCCTCCTGTCCCCTGATTATTGGCGGCCGCTTACAGCAGCCGGTGGTCGATTATATGCGGACTGTCCTGCAGCGCGATCCCCTGCACTATACCGCCCACGCCGGGTACGGTCTGAACCTGCGCAGCCGGGATCCCCTCCACCGGCAGGTTCTGCAGGCTTCGCTGGAGGCCTGCGCCGCCCTCGGCATTGACCGGCTGAACCTGCACTATGAAGAACACAGCCGGGATCACGCCGAGGAACAGCGTTTCACCGACCTTCTGGCCGAAGCAGCGGATCGGGGGCTCGAGCTTGGCGTCATGGTCAATGTGGAGAACATTGAGATCGAAGATTACCGGTACGCTCTGGATGCCGTTCAACGCCTGAATCACCCCAATTGCGGCATGACCCTGGATCTGGGACACCTGTGGCTCTCGGCCTGTTACTATTCCTATGACTATCTGTCCGCCGTCCGCGACTGTGCCCCTCTGACCCGTCACCTGCATATCAACGACAACAACGGCGTCTTTGAGCCCATGCGTCTGTCGAATCCTCATCTCTACGACACCCTGGACAGATGCTACCGCTTTGCTTTCAGCCGCGGGGACATCCACATTCCCCCTCTTTGGGGCAATGCACCGCTGCGGGATGCTTTCTCCATCCTGCGGGCTGCCAATTATGAGGGAATTTGGCTCTGCGAGTATTACAGCCACCTGTTCACTCCCCTCAACCGCCAGATCCGGGAAGCAGTGCTTTCAGCCATTGCATCCAGCTAAAACAACGCGAACGAAATCTGCTTGATTTCGTTCGCGTTGTTTTTTCATCAGTATTCCATCCGGCCCGTGTAGACCAGGCGGGCGCTGCCGGCCAGGATGACGCCCGCAGCCGTATACCGCACCGTCAGGACGCCGCCCCGGACCTGCACTTCGATTTCCTCATCCATGGGGCAATAGCCGTTCTCCACAGCGGCCACCACGGCGGCGCAGGCTCCTGTACCGCAGGCCAGCGTCTCACCGCTGCCGCGCTCATAGCAGCGCATTTTCAGGGTGTTGCGGTTGACCACCCGGACGAACTCCGTGTTGGTGCGCTCCGGGAAGATGGGCGCATTCTCGAACTGCGGCCCCAGGGTCTCCAGATCCAGACTGCCCACCTCCGGGCAGAACACCACGCAGTGGGGATTGCCCATGCTGACGCAGGTGATGTTCCAGGACTGGCCGCCGATGGTCACGGGATAGTAGACCAGCTCCGGCTCGTCGATGGTGCAGGGCAGGCTGGCCGGATTCAGGGAGGGCCGGCCCATATCCACCTCCACGGAGGTCACCTTGCCGTTGGCGGTGTAGAGCTTCAGACGCTTGACGCCGGAGACGGTCTCCACGGTAATCTCCTCACGGTCCACCAGACCGTTGTCGAAGAGATATTTGCCCACGCAGCGGATGCAGTTGCCGGCCATGGCGCCCTGGCTGCCGTCCCGGTTGTAGATCACCATTTTGGCGTCGGCTACGGCAGATTCTTCGATGAGGCAGATGCCGTCGGCGCCGATGCCGTAGTGCCGGTCGCACTCGGTGATGCACAGGCTCTCGGGACAGGCGATCACACCGCTGCGGTTGTCGAAGAGAATATAGTCGTTGCCGGTGCCCTCCATCTTGCAGAAGTCCAGGGCCAGACGGCTGCGGCGCATATGGTTGATATCCACCAGCTCCGTGTTGTCCTGGCTGTAGCGGCTGGCCATGATGTCGGCCAGGGCGTTGGCCGTATCCAGGGAGGTCAGGCACGGAATGGACAGCTGCATGGCCCGGCGGTGCAGGGCCCGGAAGTGGTCGTAGGTAGACACCAGCAGGTCGCCGGTGTAGACGATGAAGTCAATTCTTCCGCTCTCCAGAACCCGGAAGATATGGTCGGATTCCCGGATGGATTTCAGGTGATTCACCTGAATACCCAGCTTTTCAATGGCCCGGGCCGTATCGGGGGGCGCAAAGATGGTGACGCCCAGGTCGTCCAGCTTCCGGGCCAGGCCCACCACTTCCAGCAGATCGTGGTCGTCCACGGAGATCAGGGCGCCCACAGGCTTCCCGGGCTGGCAGGCAGCCACCGTGATGCCCGAGGAGGTCAGGCCCTTGAACAATGCCTCGGTCATGGTGCGGCCGATGCCCAGAACCTCGCCGGTGGACTTCATCTCCGGGCCCAGGCGGGAGTTGGCGTCGGTGAGCTTTTCAAAGGAGAACACCGGCACCTTGACGCAGAAATAGGGCGGCGTGGGATACAGGCCCGTGCCGTAGCCCAGATCCCGCAAAGCGGCGCCCATCATGACCCGGGTAGCCAGATCCACCATGGGTACCCCGGTGACCTTGCTGATATAGGGCACCGTCCGGGACGCCCGGGGATTGACCTCGATGACATAGAGCTTGCCGTGATAGATCAGATACTGAATGTTCACCAGTCCCCGGGTTCCCAGAGCCAGGGCCAGCTGGGTGGAGCATTCCACCACCGTGTCCATCATCCGGTCCGTCAGACCGTAGGGCGGGTAGACGGCAATGGAGTCGCCGGAGTGAACGCCGGCCCGTTCCACATGGCGCATGATGCCGGGGATCAGAACGTCCTTTCCGTCGGAGATCACGTCCACCTCCAGCTCGATGCCGCTCATGTATTTGTCCACCAGCACGGGGTTTTCGATGCCGCCGGAGAGGATCTTTTCCATATAGACCCGGACGTCGGCCTCGCTGTGGGCGATGACCATGTTCTGGCCGCCGATGACATAGCTGGGCCGCAGGAGCACCGGGTATTCCAGGCTGGCAGCTGCCGCCAAGGCCTCCTCCAGGCTGTGGACACCCATGCCCTTGGGCCGGCGGATGTGGAACCGCTCCAGCAGGGCGTCAAAGCGCTCCCGGTCCTCGGCCATGTCGATGGAGTCCTGGCTGGTGCCAAGAATTTTAACGCCGCTGCGGTCCAGGAACTGGGTCAGCTTGATGGCGGTCTGGCCGCCGAAGGCCACCACCACGCCCACGGGCTTCTCTACCTCGATGATATGCATCACATCCTCGGGGCACAGGGGCTCAAAATACAGGCGGTCGGCGGTGTCGTAGTCCGTGGAGACGGTCTCGGGGTTGTTGTTGACGATAACCACGTCGTAGCCCAGTTCCTTCAGGGTCCAGACGCAGTGGACGGAGGAATAGTCAAACTCGATGCCCTGGCCGATGCGGATGGGGCCGGAGCCCAGAACCATGACCACCGGCCGGCCGGACCGCCGGAACCGGCGGGCTTCGCAGAACTGGTCAAAGGTGGAGTAGAAATAGGGTGTAGCGGCGTTGAACTCGGCGGCGCAGGTGTCCACCATTTTATAATAGGCCCACTTTTTTGGAGGCAGCGGATGGCCGGTGATGCGCTCCAGGGTGCTGTCCAGGTAGCCCATGCGCTTGGCCTGCATATAGGTCTGCTTGTCCAGGGCGGTTCCCTCCAGGCTGCGCTCGAACTCCATGAGGTTCTGCAGCTTGGCCAGGAACCACATGTCGATCCCGGTGATCTTGTGGATTTCCTCCACGGTCCAGCCGGCTTTCAGAGCTTCAAAGACCGTGAACAGGCGGCGGTCGTCCTGGTGGTGGAGCCGCGTCTCCAGGGGTTCATTGGTCAGGGGCGGGCAGTTGAGGGTATCCAGGCCGATCTCCGCCCCCCGGACCGCCTTCATGATGGCCATTTCAAAGGAGGGAGCGATGGCCATGACCTCACCGGTGGCCTTCATCTGGGTGCCCAGTTCCCGGCTGGAGCCGTAGAATTTGTCGAAGGGCCATTTGGGGAATTTCACCACCACATAGTCCACCGCCGGCTCAAAGCAGGCGCAGGTCTTGCCGGTGATATCGTTGGTGATCTCGTCTAGATCATAGCCCAGGGCGATTTTTGTGGTGATCTTGGCGATGGGATAGCCTGTGGCCTTGGAGGCCAGGGCCGAGGACCGGGATACCCGGGGGTTGACCTCAATGACGGCGTATTCAAAGCTGTCGGGATTCAGGGCAAACTGGCAGTTGCAGCCGCCCACGATGCCCAGAGCGGAGATGATATCCAAAGACGCCTTGCGGAGCATCTGGTATTCCTTGTCCGCCAGGGTCAAGGCCGGGGCCACCACGATGGAATCGCCGGTGTGGACGCCCACAGGGTCGAAATTCTCCATGGAACAAACGGCAATGACGTTGCCGGAGGCGTCCCGCATGGTTTCAAACTCGATTTCCTTCCAGCCCTTGATATAGCGCTCCACCAGAATCTGGGTGATGGGAGAGGCGTCCAGGCCCGTCCGGGCGATGATCCGCAGCTCGTCCTCGGTGTATGCCACACCGCCGCCGGCGCCGCCCAAGGTGAAGGCAGGACGGACAATGACCGGGTAGCCGATGCGCGCCGCCACA
The DNA here is from genome assembly GCA_016296235.1 of Oscillospiraceae bacterium. Classification (GTDB taxonomy): domain Bacteria; phylum Bacillota; class Clostridia; order Oscillospirales; family Oscillospiraceae; genus Avoscillospira. The sequence continues at coordinate 12,810 of JAEDJR010000006.1, read as the reverse complement.
GCCAGAGATTCCTCCAGGGTATTGGCGATATCGGACGCAATGGTGGGCTGGCCGATGGCGTCCATGGTGTCCTTGAACAGCTGCCGGTCCTCGGCCTTGGAGATGGATTCCGCATCCGTGCCCAGAAGGCGGACATTGTGGCTCTGGAGGAAGCCCTCCTTACTCAGCTCCATGGCGATGGTCAGGCCCACCTGACCGCCCAGGCCGGCCAGCATACTGTCGGGCCGCTCCTTCTCGATGATGCGCTTGATGGTCTGGGCCGTCAGGGGCTCCAGATAGATCTCGTCCGCCAGGGCATTGTCGGTCATGATGGTGGCCGGGTTGGAATTGACCAAAACCACGTTGACGCCGGCTTCCTTCAGCACCCGGCAGGCCTGGGCGCCGGCGTAGTCGAACTCCGCCGCCTGACCGATGACAATGGGGCCGGAGCCGATGACCAGGACTTTTTTGATCTGCTTATTCAGCGGCATGGCTGCATTCCTCCTTCATCATGTCCGCAAAGCGGTCGAACAGGCTGTTGGTATCCTTGGGGCCGGAGCAGGCCTCCGGATGGAACTGGACGGAAAAGGCCCGCAGCTCCGGGTAATCCATGCCCTCATTGGTGCCGTCGTTGGCGTTCACGAAGCTCTCCACGCCGCCGGGCACCGTGTCCGCCGCCACGGCGTAGCCGTGGTTCTGGCTGGTGATGTAGGTGCGTCGGGTACCCACCTGGCGGCAGGGCTGGTTGCCGCCCCGGTGGCCGTATTTCAGCTTCATGGTGCGGCCGCCCATGGCCAGAGCCAGGAGCTGGTGTCCCAGACAGATGCCGAAGATAGGCTTCTTCCCCACCAGGCGCCGGATGGTCTCGATGCACGCCACATTCTCCGCCGGGTCGCCGGGGCCGTTGGAGAGCATAATGCCGTCGGGATTCAGGGCCAGGATCTCCTCCGCGGAGGTATGAGCCGGCACCGCCGTCACCCGGCAGCCCCGTGCCGTCAGGGAGCGGACAATGTTGCGCTTGGCGCCGTAGTCGATGAGAACCACGCGGTATTTTTCCTCTCCCTGCGCCGGGTACTCCTCGATTTCCCGGCAGGTGGCCTGCTCCACGGCGCCCCGGACGCTGTAGGCGGAGATTTCATCAAAATCCTCGGGGATCCGGTCCGTCAGCATGGCGTTGACCACGCCGTATTCCCGGATTCGGTTGGTCAGCTCCCGGGTGTCCACACCCCAGAGGCCGGGGATGCCGTGGGCCTTCAGGAAGGTGTCCAGGTCGTACTGGCAGCGGAAATTGCTGGGCCGCCGGCAGTATTCCTTGACCACATAGCCCAGGCACAGGGGCTCGCCCTCAAAATCCTCCTCCATCATGCCATAGTTGCCGATCAGGGGGAAGGTCTGCAGGATGATCTGCCCGCAGTAGCTGGGGTCCGTCAGGGTCTCCACATAGCCCACCATGTTGGTGGTAAAGACCAGCTCGCCCACAGAAGCCCGATCCGCGCCGAAGGCCCAGCCCTGGAAGATGGTGCCGTCCTCCAAAATCAAATACCGTTTTTTCATGCACGTCCTCCCTTTCCAAACAAATCCAAAAAAACGGCTCTTCCGAACCTCATGCATCAGGCATACACGCCGGAAAACACAGATTCGGAAAAGCCGATGAAAAATGGAACACCCTGCCCGTGGCTTTGGGGAGAAGAAAAAACCGGTCCGCCTGTGAAAACTTTCAATCTCATAGCGTACCGCTCCTTTCCCATCCCCGGCCATCCCGCAGGGTATTGATTTTTGCCGTTATGATGATCGGTTTTGCAGGCATTTCTTAGTCAGGGTTCGTCCCGCACTGTCATTGCGAGGCGCGAAGCGACGCGGCAATCCGTACCCAAAACCCTGCATATTTCTGCGTGTTTCTGTGAAACCAGCCTGTGCGAAAAGGAAACGGATTGGCACGCCAGTCTGCGGACTGGCTCGCAATGACAGCGTTTTTGAACACCGCAAGAAATACGCTGCTGCTTATGAAACGCGATCGTCATATTTGTCGTTAATCATACCCCACGCATTCGGAATAGTCAAGTTTAAGTTGGGAAAGGGGTGTAAAAAATCTACGAATCAATCCTCCGAAATTTGTTAATTTTGCCGGTTCTGTGATTGGTTCACTGGGCGAAGCGCAAATGCCGCACTGTTTACTCCAGTTCAAACAGCGCCCGAAACTGCTGCTTTGTCTGAGGGTCCATCTCAAAATACCATTCGACCTTCTCTGCTATTTTAGGATTACATTGGATTTCCATATTCTTTACGATCTTTTTCATCTGTTCCATCAGTTCAAAACATGAATAATCGCGAAAATCCCTGTTGTAAAATGCTGCATAGGATTCATCCTCAAATTGCAGAGAAAGCCCGATGGTGCCGCCATGCCGAAAGTCGTAGCCCGCGTACAGTTTGGCTCCAGTGATCTGATTGGGTGTGTACTGTTCTGTGACTTGTCCAAACAGATTCAATCTGTTTACTTCACAGTCATCTTTCAGACAGACTCGATTATTAAAGCAAACAATTCCACAGACGATCGAGATCAGGATACAGGCAGCCATCAAGATATACTTGAGAGGCTTTTCTCCAGCTTTCACCCAGTAAGCCTTCGAGAAAAACGGCTCCTGTTTGAAAAACTGATAGTTCATTTTCGCATTTGGAAAAAACGGCTGCTTCTTGTCGAATTGATAGGCCAGCCAAAGTTCCGCCGGTGTCCAAAGAAATACACCAATCAGCAGAAGCCAGAATTGTGGAAAACATAACGCTGCAACGGAAGGATCCAAAAATGCCAGATCAGACAGAATACCATGTATCAAAAATGGCACAACAATTGCCGTTGCCGGAAGCCCCAGAAGCAGAGCGGCGTATACTTGTTTGTCCCGGGCAGGAAGCTCTCTATTTTTTCTCTTGATTTTTCTCATACAAACCTCACCTTGAGAGAAATGCCGCACCGGAGATCCGGTGCGGCACAAGAATGGAATTCTTATTTCATGCCCTCAGCAACGGCAACGGCCACAGCGACGGTGGCGCCGACCATGGGGTTGTTGCCCATGCCCAGGAAGCCCATCATTTCCACGTGGGCGGGCACGGAGGAGGAACCGGCGAACTGGGCGTCGGAGTGCATCCGGCCCATGGTGTCGGTCATGCCGTAGGAAGCGGGGCCTGCGGCCATGTTATCGGGATGCAGGGTACGGCCCGTGCCGCCGCCGGAAGCCACGGAGAAGTACTTCTTGCCCTGCTCGATGCACTCTTTCTTGTAGGTGCCGGCCACGGGATGCTGGAAGCGGGTGGGGTTGGTGGAGTTGCCGGTGATGGACACATCCACGCCCTCCAGGTGCATGATGGCCACGCCCTCGCGGACGTCGTCAGCGCCGTAGCAACGGACGTTGGCGCGCTCGCCCTCGGAGTAGCGGATCTCGCGAACCACGTTGACCTTGCCGGTGGCATAGTCGAACTGGGTCTGCACATAGGTGAAGCCGTTGATCCGGGAGATGATCTGGGCAGCGTCCTTGCCCAGGCCGTTGAGGATGACGCGCAGGGGCTCCTTGCGGGCCTTGTTGGCGTTCTTCACGATGCCGATGGCGCCTTCAGCGGCGGCGAAGGACTCATGGCCGGCCAGGAAGGCGAAGCACTTGGACTCGTCGGACAGCAGCATGGCGCCCAGGTTGCCATGGCCCAGGCCGACCTTGCGGTCATCGGCCACGGAGCCGTCGATGCAGAAGGCCTGCAGGCCCTCGCCGATGGCCTTGGCGGCCTCAGCAGCGGTCTTGACGCCCTTCTTGATGGCGATGGCAGCGCCTACGCAGTAAGCCCAGCAGGCGTTCTCAAAGCAGATGGGCTGAATGCCCTTGACGATCTCATAGGGATCAAAGCCCTTTTCCTTGCAGATTTCGCGGCACTCTTCCACAGAGCCGATGCCGTACTGAGCGAGGACGCCGTTGATTTTGTCAATTCTTCTTTCGTAACTTTCAAACAAAGCCATTTTGCGTTCCTCCTATTATTCCTGACGGGGGTCGATGTACTTGGCCGCGTTGTCAAACTGGCCATAGTGGCCCTGGGCCTTCTTCAGAGCCTCGGCGGGCTCGTCGCCCTTCTTGATGAAGTCCATCATCTTGCCCAGGTTGATGAATTCGTAGCCGGTGATCTCGTTATCCTTGTTCAGAGCCACGCGGGTGACATAGCCTTCGGCCATCTCCAGATAGCGGGGGCCCTTTTCCTTGGTGGCGAACATGGTGCCAACCTGGCTGCGCAGACCCTTGCCCAGGTCCTCCAGGGAAGCGCCCACAGCCAGACCGCCCTCGGAGAATGCGGACTGGGTGCGGCCATAGACGATCTGCAGGAACAGCTCGCGCATGGCGGTGTTGATGGCGTCGCAGACCAGGTCGGTGTTCAGAGCCTCCAGGATGGTCTTGCCGATGAGAATCTCGGAAGCCATGGCGGCGGAATGGGTCATGCCGGAGCAGCCCAGGGTCTCCACCAGGGCCTCTTCAATGACGCCGTTCTTCACGTTCAGAGTCAGCTTGCAGGCGCCCTGCTGGGGTGCGCACCAGCCCACACCGTGGGTAAAACCGGAAATATCGCTGATTTCCTTGGCCTGAACCCACTTGCCCTCTTCGGGAATGGGAGCCGGGCCGTGATATGCGCCCTTGGCGACGGGGCACATATGCTGTACTTCGGTAGAATAGATCATATCGATTTCTTCCTTTCCAAAAATGATCCAACATGGGGTTCCGCAGGCAAATGCCCACAGTTCCCGATCTTATACGAAAATTATACAGGGTTTTCCCCCACAAGTCAATTACTTTGTGCCGAAGATCCGGTCGCCCGCGTCGCCCAGGCCGGGAACGATATAGGCGTTCTCGTTGAGCTTCTCATCCACGGCAGCCACGAAGATATCCACGTCGGGGTGATCCGCCTGCACCTTGGCAATGCCCTCCGGTGCGGCAATGATGTTCATCAGCGTGATGTTCTTGCAGCCATACTCCTTGATGAAGGTGATGGCGTCGGAGGCAGAGCCGCCGGTGGCCAGCATAGGATCCACCACAAAAACCTGGCGCTCGGCAATATCGGGGGGCATCTTGCAGTAGTACTTCACCGGCTCATGGGTCTCCGGATCCCGGAACAGGCCGATGTGGCCCACCTTCGCAGAAGGAACCAGGTCGATGATGGTGTCCACCATGCCCAGGCCGGCCCGGAGAATGGGGACAATGGCCAGCTTCTTGCCGGCCAGCACCCGCACCTTGGCGGGGGCGATGGGCGTCTCCACCACAACCTCCTCCGTGGGCAGGTTCCGGGTGGCTTCATAGCACATCAGCGCTGCAATTTCGCCGACGATCTCCCGGAATTCCTTGACGCCGGTGCTCTTGTTGCGCAGAATGGACAGCTTATGCTGCAGAAGCGGATGGTCCAAAACGTGTACAGTTGCCATAAAACTTCACTCCATCTTTATTTTTTTCAATCGCTCTCGCTCTGCCTGGCTCAAACGCAGGTAGTTGGGATTCACATCTCCTGCGGGAGAAGTCTTTCCGGTCCGGAGCTGTTCCCAGGCCAGCAGGGCAACCCCCGCAGCCCGCTGCATCCGCAGATGCTCCGGCAGAAGAACCAGCTGTCCGCCAGACGAACCCAGAGTATTATAGCACAAAAATGCCCCATCTCCAACCAAAAATTTCGCGGATTCGATGGGTTTCAGCTGCGCGGCCAGCTCCTCCAGGGACAGGGCGCCGTCCGGCGTCAGGCGGATCAAGCTGCCCTGTCTCCGCTCGAACAAAGCTGTATAAACCTGATTTCTCCGGGCGTCCATGGCGGCGCAGTAGACGCCGTCTGCCATAGCTGCGCCCATGACCATGGCTTCCAGTGTAGACACACCCACCAGGGGAATTTCCCGGCCCCAGGCGAAGCCCTTGGCGGCCGCCAGACCGATCCGCACACCGGTGAAGCTGCCGGGGCCTGCCGCGCAGGCAACCGCGTCCACATCCCGGGGCGTCAGATCGCAGTTATGCAACAAATTCCGGGCCATCTCCATGACCGTGCGGCTGTGGGTCTGGCCGCTGTTCTGCAGGTACTCCCCCAGCAGGCAGCCGTCCTGCAGCAGAGCCACACCGGCAGCCTTGGCCGAGGTTTCAAAGGCTAAGATCCGCATGGGCGCTTCCTCCCTCTATGGTAATTTCCCGCTCCCGGTCATCCAGGCGGCGAATGCAGACCGTGATGGCGTCCTCCAGGGCGTCGGAGACGTTCTCGCTCCACTCCACGGCGCACACCCCGCCCCGGGCCAGATAGTCCTCCCAGCCGATGTCGAACAGCTCGTCGGAAGAACCCAGACGGTACATGTCGAAGTGGAACAGAGGCATCCGCCCGGAAAGATACTCATTGACAATGGTATAGGTGGGGCTGGTGACCGGTTCGGAAACCTCCAGACCTCTGGCCAGGCCGCGGGTGAAGGCCGTCTTTCCGGCGCCCAGATCTCCATAAAACGCGATGACATCGCCGGGCCGCAGGGTGGCTGCCAGCCGCTGGCCCAACGCCTCCGTCTCCTCCGGCCCGTGGGTCAAATACCGCATGTTATTCCTCATTTCCCGCTCCGCCGGTTCCGGCGGAAAAATTCTTCTGCTATCCTACCACAAAATACCCCGTTTTGCAAATACTGCTCCGGTTCACGAACCGCTTTTTTGCCGTTTTCGGAAATTCAAAACTATTTTACCCATTTCCGCCATAATGATGGGTTGACCATAATTTCGTCTGCAAGCCGTCCATGCAGAAGTTGTTCACACTATCCACAGTGTTATCCACAGGTCTTTCATTCTTTATCCCCAGACCGTTTCCTTGTTATTCCCATATTTTGCCAAATCCCGGATTGGAGTTCTTTTGTACGGCAGATTCAAAATATGTTTACATAACATTGTTTTCTACAAGTTTTTCACAGGAGGATGGGGCTAAAATTGCAAATGCAGGATGCATCCTGCATCCTGCATCAGAAGAATGACCGGTCGATGGGCATGGTGGCGTAAGCGTTCAGATCCTGTCCCGCCCGGACACCGGCCAGGTATTCGTAGTAGGCCTGTGCGCCGATCATGGCGCCGTTGTCGCCGCAGAGCTTCAGAGGCGGCATGTGCAGGGACACCCCCAGCTTTGCCGTCTCCCGCTGGAAATCTGCCCGGATTCGGGAATTGGCCGCCACGCCTCCGGCGATGGCCAGCTTGGTCCGGCCGGTCTGCCGCAGAGCCTCCATGGTCCGGGGCACCAGCATCTCGCTGACCGCCAGAGAAAAGCTGGCGCAGAGAGACGGGATATCCAGCGCCTCCCCTTTTTGTTGGGTATTGTGAATCAGATTCAAAGCCGCCGTTTTCAGGCCGGAGAAGGACATATCCAGAGGATTGCCGCTGAGCTTCGTGTGGGGCATGGGATACTTGTTCTCATCTCCGGATTGGGCCATCCGGTCCAGCGCTGCGCCGCCGGGGTAGGGCATACCCAGCACACGGGCCACCTTGTCAAAGCACTCCCCCGCCGCGTCATCCCGGGTGGAGCCAAGAATGTGGAACACGGTATAATCCTCCACATCCACAATCAGGCTGTGACCGCCGGAGACCACCAGACACAAAAAGGGCGGCTCCAAATCGGGACAGGCCAGATAGTTTGCCGCAATATGTCCCCGGATGTGGTGCACCGGGATCAGGGGCACGTCCAGGGCCAGGGCCGCCGCCTTGGCGAAGTTGACCCCCACCAGCACCGCCCCGATGAGGCCGGGCGCATAGGTCACTGCCACGGCGTCCAGATCGCTGCGGCACAGGCCGGCAGTCTTCAGAGCCTGATCCGCCAGGCCGTAGATGGCCTCGATATGCTTCCGGGAGGCGATTTCCGGCACCACACCGCCATAGAGCTTGTGCAGCTCCACCTGAGACGCGATGCAGTCCGTCAGCACCCGGCGTCCGTCCTCCACAATGGCTACGGCTGTTTCGTCGCAGGAGGATTCCACCGCCAGAATTTTCATAGCTCCCATTCCTTTCTGAGTATCAGGGCATCCTCCCTGGGTTTGAAGTAATAGTTGGGCCGCCGTCCCACCCGGACATAGCCCAGAGACGCATACAGAGCCTTTGCAGGCTCGTTGGAGGCGCGAACCTCCAGGGTCAGGCTGTGGACGTTCCGGGCTCGCAGTGCTTCCTCCAGGCGTTCCAGCAGCAGTCTGGCAATGCCCTGCCTGCGGTGATCCGGGGCTACGGCCACATTCATGATGTCCGCCTCGTCCAGCACCGTCTGACTGCCCACGTACCCAAGCACCGTCTCCCCCTCCAGGGCGATCAGCCAGGTGCTCAGGGGATTCTCCAATTCGCTGCGGACGCTGTTCTCACTCCAGGGGTCGGAGAAGCAGACCTGCTCCAGGGCGGCCACCTGGGCCACATGGGCCTCGGTCATGGGAACCACCGCGAAGTTATTTTGCGTCATACCAGCTGGCCCCCTGCTTTGCCTCCACCAGCAGCGGCACCTTCAGCTGGGCCACCTGCTGCATTTCCCGCTCCAGGATTTCCGCCGCCCGGGCGGCTTCCTCCCGGGGGCACTCCACAATCAGCTCGTCATGAACCTGCAAAATCAGCTTTGCCCGCAGGCCTGCCTGCTTCAGGGCCGCGTCCACCCGGATCATGGCCAGCTTGATGATATCCGCCGCCGTGCCCTGGATGGGCGTGTTGAGGGCCACCCGCTCTCCGAAGGAGCGCAGGTTGTAGTTGCTGCTTTTCAGCTCCGGCAGATACCGCCGGCGGCCATAGAGGGTGGTCACATAGCCCTGCTCCCGGGCCTGCTCCACAATGTTCTTCATATAGGCCCGGACGCCGGCGTAGTTTTCCAGATAGGCGTCCATATAGGCCTTGGCCTCCTCCGGGAACACGCCGATATCCTGACTCAGAGACCAGGCGGAGATCCCGTAGACGATGCCGAAGTTGACCGCCTTGGCATTGCGGCGCATCTCCGGCGTCACCTCCTCCAGGGGCACATGGAACACCTGGGAGGCCGTCACGGCGTGGATGTCCTCCCCGGACAGGAAGGCCGCCTGCATATTGGCGTCGTCGGCGATATGGGCCAGCACCCGCAGCTCGATCTGACTGTAGTCCGCGTCCACCAGGACGCAGCCCTCCCCGGCCACGAACATTTTGCGGATTTCGCTGCCCAGCTCCCGGCGCACGGGGATATTCTGCAGATTCGGCTCCGTGGAGGACAGACGGCCCGTGGCCGTGACCATGTTCTGGAAGGTGGTGTGAATCCGGCCGTCTTTGGCGATGACCTTCAGGAGACCGTCGGCATAGGTGGAGGACAGCTTGGTCAGCATCCGGTATTCCAGAATGGCGTCGATGATGGGATGCTTGGGCCGCAGCTTTTCCAGCACGTCGGCGTTGGTGGAATAGCCGGTCTTGGTCTTTTTCACCGGCGGCAGACCCAGCTTTTCAAACAGAATCTCCCCCAGCTTTTTGGTGGAGTTGATGTTGAATTCCTCTCCGGCCAGGGCATAGACTGTGTTCTGCACCTGTTCAATCTGGCTGTTCAGCCGGGCGCCGAACTCGGAAAGGGCCTCCCGGTCCACCGTGACGCCGGTGCGCTCCATCTCCGACAGGACGGCGCACAGTGGGAATTCAATCTCCTCATAGAGCCGTTCCATGCCCTGCTCGTTCAATTTTTCCTGTAAAACGGGCTTCAGCTGCCAGGCTGCGGAAGCCTGCGCGGCCAGATCGTCCGCAGGAAGGGTCTGGCCCAGATAGACCGCCGCCAGTTTGCCCAGGGAATAGTCCGACTGGGAGGGATCCAGCACATAGGCCGCCAGGGACACGTCAAAATCAAAATTCCCGCACTGCCAGCCCCGGTCCAGAAGCCGGCTGCGCAGCTGCTTCCAGTCGGCGCAGATTTTGGGGCCGTCGCTTTCACACAGCCCCCGCACCGCGTTGGCCTCGGTCACACAGACCCCGCCCGCCCAGGCAGCGGCGACTTTCTCGCCGTCCGTGGAGAACACCAGCGCGCAGGGCTCCTGCAGGGAAGGCAAATCTTCACAGACCGCCGCGGTTTCCACCGGCACGGTGGGAATCGGATCCGGCTCCCGCAGCCGGTAGCGGTCCATCAGGCGCACAAATTCCAGACGGGTGAACAGCTCCCGCAGGGCCGGCTTGTCAATCTCCCTGCGCAGGGCGTCCTCCGGCCGGAAGTCAATGGGCGCCTCACAGCGGATGGTGGCCAGGTCATAGGACAGCCGGGCGCTTTCCTCCCCTGCCGCCAGCTTTTTCCGCACGCCCTCCTTGATGGATGGGTCGCTCAGATTCTCAAACACGCCGTCCAGGGTGCCGAATTTCAGCAGCAGATCCGTGGCGGTTTTGGGGCCGATTCCGGCCACGCCGGGGATATTGTCAGAGCTGTCGCCCATGAGGGCCTTCAGATCGATGAGCCGCAGCGGCTCAAAGCCGTAGTCCTCCCGAAACTTCTCCGGCGTATAGCGGGTGGTCAGCGTCTGACCGGCCTTGGTGGTCACCAGCTTCACGGTGACGCAGTCGTTGACCAGCTGCAGGCTGTCCCGGTCGCCGGTGACCACGACGCACTGCCAGCCCCGGCCGCAGCAGATCTTCCCCACGGTGCCGATGACATCATCGGCTTCCCAGCCCTGGCATTCATAGATGGGAATATTCATGGCTGCCAGCACCTGTTTCATCACCGGCATCTGCATGGCCAGCTCCTCGGGCATGCCGTGGCGGGTGGCCTTATAGCCGTCATACTGCAGATGGCGGAAGGTGGGGCCGTGGAGGTCGAAGGCCACACACAGGGCGTCGGGCCGCTCCTCCTGCTCCAGCCTATACAGAATATTCAAAAATCCGAAAATGCCGTTGGTAAACAGTCCGTCCCGGGTGGTCAGAGGGCGGACGCCATAAAAGGCGCGGTTGATAATGCTGTTTCCGTCCAGTATCATCAGTTTCATAGGGTGCGCTCCTTTTCTTGGTTCTTTTTGTACCAGATCCGGTTCAAAATCTGGATCATAACGCCAAAGACGGACAGAACCGCAATGATTCCCAGAGCCAGAGACAGGCTCAGGCTCAGGGTGTAGAGGGCCTGGGACAGGCACTTGCTCCACTGCTTGTTCAGGGCATAGCGCATGGTATTATACAGGGCGCTGCCGGGAATCAGCGGAAGCATGCAGGGGATCAGGAAGGTGGTCGCGGGCGTTTTCAGGATTCTGGCCAGGATCTCCGCATAGACCGCCACAAAGGACGCGCAGAAAAAGAACCGCAGGGGCTCACCCGGGACAGGTTTTTCCAGCAGCAGGAACAGGCCCCAGCAGGCCATGCCGCCCAGGGACGCCAGCAGCAGCTTTTTCCCCCGGACATTAAAAAGCAGGGAAAAGCCGAAGGTACCGATCAGACTCATGAGCAGCTGCAGCACCGCTTGATTCATCCTACGACACCTCCCGCCAAAAGATAGCCCGCCGCAATGGCAAGGGCGAAAATGCAGGCCTCGCTGAACCGCAGAAGGCCGGCCATGGTATCGCCGCTAATCATATCCCGCAGGGAGTTGGTCAGGGCCGCGCCAGGAATCACCAGCATGATGTTTCCCATCACCAGCATGTCCACTTTCTGCGCCAGCCCCCAGCGTCCTGCCAGCAGCGCCAGGACGCTCATGACAAAGGCCGCGATCAGGTTGGACAGCACCCGGTTGAAGTTCACCGCATCCACCAGCCAGACCACACCCTTGACCGCCGCGCCGATAAACAGGGCAATGAAGCCGTCCTGCCAGGTTCCGCCGAAGAGCATGGTAAAGGCCGCAGCACTCACGCCGTAGACCACGGCCTGCATTCTGTGGGAAATCGGCTTCCTGGACATGATGTCCTGAAATCTCCTGGAAAATTCCTCATAGCTCAGATGCTCCCGGCACATTTCCCGGGAAAGCGCATTGAGCCGGTCCACCCGGTCCAGATTGGTGGAATATCCTTCGATCCGGCGGGTCTGGGTCAGGCGCTCTCCGTCAGGCTTCTGCACCGTGAGCACTATGCTGGAGGTAATGGTAAATACATCCACATCCACAACGCCATAGGCATAGCAAATCCGCCGGATGCAGTCCTCCACCCGGTAGATCTCCGCACCGCTCACCAGCATCTGTTCGCCGATGTCCAGTGCGCAGGATAAAACATGGTTGAACTCCATGTCAACACCTCGTAGTTTTCTCTTGCGAGAGTATTCACCTGATTATAACACGGGATGGCACCGGCCTCAAGGAGGAAATCCACTTTTCTTGCACGGTGTCCTGATTCCGGGGCGCGATGCATACAAATCAATGAACGGATACTTTGTTTGGGAGGTTTGAACGGTGAAGAGATTTCTATTCGGTATGCTGCTGGCCGTCATCGGGCTGGCATTTTCCTCCTTCTGCTTTGCCTGGGCGGTGATTCATCCCTGGAACTACAACGGCATCGACGGCCTGCTGGGCTCCTTCCTCGGCACCGGCACTCTGCCGCCCTTCCTGTGCGGCGCAGCCATTCTCCTGGTGGGGGTGCTGATCTGCGGCCTGGAGGCCTATCACCGGAAGTAAAAAAGCCTGCCGCAAATCGCAATCAGCACAACAGATGACCGCACCAAGGCTCCCCTGCGCAAGGGGGAGCTAGGCATGCGAAGCATGACTGAGGGGTCGTGGCAGGCACCGATTGCCTGCACACAACCCCTCCGGCCCTTCGGGCCACCTCCCCTTACTCAGGGGAGGCTTTTTTGGTGCTGCGCAGTTTCAAGGCTCCCCTGCGTAAGGGGAGCTGTCATGCGAAGCATGACTGAGGGGTCGTGGCAGGCACCGATTGCCTGCACACAACCC
>JAEDJR010000117.1 GCA_016296235.1 Oscillospiraceae bacterium | reverse complement strand
GACACCCCTCCGGCCCTGCGGGCCACCTCCCCTATTGTAGGGGAGGCATTGGGTGATTTCTGTTTTGCGACAGGCCCTTTGTTGGGAGTGGGCAGTTACTTCATGATTCCAAGGCCCTTGGCGACGATGGAGATAAAGTCCTGCACGTTGGTGACAATGGTGGTTGCGGAGAGGCTGCCGCGGTCCAGCAGCTTGTTGACCACAAATTCGTCGGCGTCCACGCAGTACAGGTAAACCGGACGGACGGTGTCATCCTCCAGCACGCGGAAGGAGGGGGTCATATTGCCGGTGGCGATGGTGTGGAGCATGGTGGCCAGGCAGATGACGGTGGTGGCCTTTTTGACGATGCCGCGCATGGCGCTCTGGCCTTCATAGGCGTTGCCGATGACCTCGGGCAGGGGGCCGTCGTCGCGAATCGAGCCGGTCAGCACAAAGGGAACCTGGTTCTTCACGAGGCTGTACATGATGCCGTTGTCGATGTTGTAGTCTTCAATGAACTGGGGGATGGAACCGCTCTGGCGAACCTTATTGATGACGTCCAGATGGTGGTAGTGGCCGTTGGGCTGGGATTTCTGGGTATAGATGTCCTGACCCAGGGCGGTGTGCAGGAGGGCGCCCTCCAGATCGTGGGTGGCCAGGGCGTTGCCTGCCAGCAGACCGTGGGCATAGCCGTTTTCCACCAGAGCCTGCATGGCGTTTCTCGCGTCATAGTCAAAGGCAAAGGCGGGGCCCATGACCCAGACAATGTTGCCGTGCTCTTTTTCATGGCGCAGCAGCTCGATGAGCCGGTCGTAGTCTCTGGCATAGGAGGTCTCGCGGCTGCGGCCCTGACGGAATACAAACTGATCCTCCAGAATTTCGCCCGGCTCCTCAAAGCCGTGGCAGTGCATATAGATGCCTTCCGAGCAGTTTTCGCTGCGGCCCAGGATCACGCGGTCGCCCTTGCGGAGATTCCGGTTTTCCACCACCTGCAGGGTTCCGTCAGCTGCGTACACAACGCTGGAATCCATGCGGCTTTCCTTGGCCAGCATCCAGGTTCCGTTGATCTTGAAATACTCGGGATACATGGACGTGCTGTGGTAGTATTCCGGAGCCACGCCGTCCATGGGCGCCGCTTCCCAGCGGGCGTCGGGGGCGTTCCGGAATTTTTCTTCCGTGAAATCGGGCGCATGGTAACGGGGCATGTCGAAAGCCATGTTGTTCCTCCTTAATGCAGCGTCGCGTAGATGACGGCTTTGATGGTATGCATCCGGTTGCCGGCCTCTTCAAATACGACGGACTGAGGGCCGGAGAACACTTCGTCGGAGACTTCCATTTCCGTGATGCCGAACTTGTCCGCGATCTCCTTGCCGATGGTGGTGTTGGTGTCGTGGAAGGAGGGCAGGCAGTGCATGAAGATGGCGTCGCTCTTGGCCATGGCCATGACCTTGGCATTCACCTGATAGGGCTTGAGCAGGCGGATCCGCTCGGACCAGACGCTGTCGGGCTCGCCCATGGAAACCCAGATGTCCGTATACAGGACATCGGCGCCGGTGGCGCCCTCGGTGATGTCTTCCGTCAGGCGGATGGTGCAGCCGTTTTCTGCCGCGATCTTTTTGCAGGTTTCCACCAGCTCGGGGGCCGGGAACAGCTCCTTGGGCGCGCAGGCCGTAAAGTGGATGCCCATCTTCGCGCAGGCGATCATCAGGGAATTGCCCATATTGTTGCGGGCGTCGCCGAAGTAGGTGAAGTGCAGACCCTTCAGATAACCCTTCTTTTCCTCCATGGTCAGCAGGTCGGCCAGCATCTGGGTGGGATGGAACTCGTCGGTCAGACCGTTCCACACGGGAATGCCCGCGTTCTCGGCCAGGGTTTCCACGACCTTCTGGCTGAAGCCGCGATACTCGATGCCGTCATAGATCTGGCCCAGGACATGGGCGGTGTCCGCGATGGATTCCTTCTTGCCCATCTGGCTGCTGCCAGGATCCAGATAAGTAACGCCGAGACCCAGATCCATACCGGCCACCTCAAAGGAGCAGCGGGTGCGGGTGGAGGTCTTTTCGAAGAGCAGGACGATGTTCTTCCCCTCCAGATAGCGGTGGGGCGTGCCGGTGCGCTTCAGATCCTTGAAGTTTTTGGACAGATCCAGCAGATAGCGGATTTCCGCGGGGCTGAAATCCAGAAGCGTCAGAAAGTTTCTTCCTCTGATATTGATGGCCATATCGATCTTCTCCTTTTTAAGATAAACTGATTGATAACGGGGTGTTTTCTCCATTGTCATTGCTGTGAAACAGGGTGTAGGGGCGGCTATCAGCCGCCCGCAGACTGTCGAAAAACTATGAACAAGAGTTTGACGACTGAGTAGCGGGGAATGTGTGCAAGGGGTTAAGACCCCTTGCGCGTTCAATAAAACAGGTTTTTCGAACTTCAAAAAGTTCGAAAAACCGCACCCAGCGGGGCGAAAAGACTTTTTCGACACGCTGGGGGCGGCTATCAGCCGCCCGCAGTCAGCGTTCGTTTACCGTGGTGCGTGAGGCTGCGGGGAACGAAACGGGATCCCGGAACAGCGGCATGCTCATGCAGCGCGGGCCGCCGCGGCCGCGGGACAGCTCGGAGCTGGACAGCTTCAGAATCCGGATGCCGTTGTCCTCCAGAATCTGATTGGTCACATAATTGCGGTCGTAGACGATGACGGTTCCTGGATTGACGCAAAGGGTGTTGGAGCCGTCGCTCCACTGCTCCCGGTCGGCGGCAATTTCGCTTTCTCCGCCGCAGCGGATCAGCTGCACATGATCCAGCTTCAGATAATCCGCCAGAATCTGCTCCAGAGAACGCTCCAGCCGGCGCACGGTCAGCTGCTTTTCGTGCTTCCCGGTCAGCTCATAGACCGTCAGCCGGTCCAGGATCCCCGGATGAACGGTGAACTTATCGACGTCAACCTGCGTAAACACCGTGTCGAGGTGCATGAACGCACGGGTTCTGGGGATTTCAAAGGCGAGCACGGTGTCGATGGTGCTTTCCTCCCGGCTGAAAATACTGCTTGCCAGCCGCTCGATGGCCTCGGGCTGGGTGCGCTGGGAGATTCCCACGGCCAGAACCGTATCGCTGAGATTGATGATATCGCCGCCTTCGATGGAGAAATGCTGCTCCGGCCCGTAATACATCGGCACCTGCCCCGCGAAATCGGGATGGTAGGTCAGGATATATTTTCCGTAGAGGGTTTCCCGGTTCCGGGTGGCGGAGTACATGTGGTTCAGGCTGATGCCGTCTCCGATGCAGGCAAAGGGATCTCTCGTAAAATACAGGTTCGGAATGGGGGGCATCAGAAAACGGGCCCGGGTGCTGGCCAGATCGGACAGCTGACCGCCCTGCGCCGGAAAGACCTCCCGGTAGGTCACGCCCTCCATGGTCTGCTGAACCAGCCGCAGGGGATCCCGGATGGCATGCAGGTATTCCAGCAGCGGCTCCCGATACCCCAGGGCGTAGTTGCCTGCCTGGGAGACGGCGTCGGCGATGAACTGCTGCTGCAGCGCCTTGTCCGAGGCCAGAACCTCTGCGGTCAGATCCTCCAGATAGACGACCTCTGCGCCGCAGGAACGGAGCAGCGCGGCAAATTCATCGTGCTCCTGCTGGGCCCGGTACAGATAGGGGATGTCGTCAAACAGCAGCTGTTCCATGGTGTCGGGACTCAGGTGCTCCAGCTCCCGCCCGGGACGCTGCAGCAGCACCTTCTTCAATGGGCCGATCTCACTTTTTACACAAATGGACACCCACACACTTCCTTTCGTATCCTGTTGGCCTGTAAGGCTATTTTAGCGAACACAGCGAAAAACCGGCGGACAGTATTTTGAGGGATTTTTGTATTTTAATCTCATTTTTCCCGTTCCCTATCCGGCTATGCGTGGAATGGACACTGGATACTGTCAAAAAAATTGAAGTTAAAATACAAAAAATAATTGCAGAAATGTCCGCAATATGTTAGAGTGAAGAAAAGCCGCAGGGAGAGATCCGTATGAAAAAAACCATTGCCATGCAGTCGATCGTCCGGTCGCAGCTGGACAACAGCCAGCTTTGCAGCTTTGATCTGAAGGTGGCCAGCGGGCCGTCCTCACCGCTGATTCATCCCAACGCCTGTTTTTGGCTCATCCGGGGCGGAAAAGCGGAAATCCTGCTGCAAGGGAAAAAGTATGCCGTCGGACGGGGAGACCTGGTCGCCATTCTGCCCTGGCAGATCAGCCAGATCACGGCGGTGGACGATCCGATCCAATACGCGGTGGTCGTCTACCATTTTGATACGGTGAGCCATGCGGCCAGACTGTTTCACTCCGCCTCCGATGAAAGCCTGCCCATTGAGGCGCAGATGCAGCAATGCCCGGTGGCGCATTTATCCGAGCAGCAGGCGGCGGATGCGGAGAACATTGCCCAGACCCTCCGCAGGGAGCTGGGCGTCGAGTCAAGCCTGACGGAGAGCGCGGAGCCGCTCTATTCCAGCATCGCCACGGTGAGCCTGCTGGTGAATCTGATTATCCTGTTCCTGCGTGCGGCCTTCAATCCGTCGGAGCCCGCCCGGACGCAGGCCCCGGACGACCGGGAAATCCTGCGGTATATGTACCTGCACTGCAACGAAAAACTGACCCTGCAGAAGCTGGCCGATATCTTTTATTGCGGAAAATCCACAATCAGCAACCGCATCATGGAGATGACGGGGCTGTCCTTTTTTGATCTGCTCAATGAGATGCGCGTGGGTAAAACGGCCAACTACCTGCTCTATACAGATCTGACCCTCAAGGAGCTGGCGGAAATCCTGGGCTATGTGGATGAATCTCATATCTCCAAGGTGTTTGCCGCACGGCTTGGAACAAAGCTCGGAGAATACCGGAGCACCTATCAGAGGGTGGAGAACATCTGCCAGGTGGAGGAAAGCCGTCTGGGGTATTCGCTGGTCAATCATGTGTACCGGAATTATGCCTCTGACCTGCGGGCCGGGGAGGTGGCGCAGAAATTCGGCATCTCTGTTGAGAAGCTGAACCGGACCATGCTGTATCAGACGGAGCGCAATTTTGAAGAGTTCCTGGGCCTGATCCGGGTGAACCGTGCCTGCGAGCTGCTGGCTTCCACCAGAAAGACGGTGCTGGATATCGCCCTGGACGTGGGGTTTCACAACCAGAAAACCTTCACAAGAAACTTCCTCAAGCACCGGCAGATGACCCCCAGCGCCTACCGCGCAGCGGTGCAGAAGCCGGGCGGTTCCAATTGACAATGGAGGCAAGCTCCCTCGTGCCCCCTCTACAGGGGGCTGTCAGCGAAGCTGACTGGGGGTTGTACCGACAAGCAATTCTGCCGAACGAACGATACAATTGCAAACCTGCTACAACCCCCAGCCTCCGCTGCGCTCCGGCAGCCCCCTGTACAGGGGGCACAAGAGGCGCAGATACAGTTACAGCCACAGCCGTTTACACCGCTGTGGCTGTAACTGTATGGTGCGGGGGTCAGCAGTAAAAATCTTTGATTTTCTTGGCTCTGGAGGGATGGCGCAGCTTGCGGATGGCCTTGTTTTCGATCTGACGGATCCGCTCCCGGGTGACGCCGAAGATCTGGCCCACCTCCTCCAGGGTATGGGTGCGGCCATCGTACATGCCGAACCGCATCCGCAGCACATCGGCTTCCCGTTCCGTCAGGGTGCCGAGAATCTCACTGAGGGCCTCGGCCAGCAGGGTGTTGGAGGTGGCGTCGGCAGGGCCGAGAGTGTTGTCGTCCTCCACGAAGGAACCGATGGTGGTGTCCTCTTCGTCGCCCACGGGGGTGTCCAGGGAGAGAGTGTCGGCGGCGGTGCGGTTGGCCTCGATGATCTTCTCAATGGGCAGGTTCAGCTCGGCGGCAATTTCCTCCAGAGTGGGCTC
>JAEDJR010000116.1 GCA_016296235.1 Oscillospiraceae bacterium | reverse complement strand
CCGATTGCCTGCACACAACCCCTCCGGCCCTTCGGGCCACCTCCCCTTGCACAGGGGAGGCTTGGGGTGCGGCCTGTGTTTGCGCAGAATTGCGTTTTGCGGCAGGCTCTTCTGATTCCAATTTTTAGTATGCGCCGGCTGCGGTCTGCTCCATCTCCCGCAGCTGCAGCTGCAGACGGTCGGCAATCAGGGCGATGAACTCGCTGTTGGTCGGCTTCCCCTTGGAATTGGAAACCGTATAGCCGAAGAAGCTCTGCAGCACCTCCAGGTCTCCCCGGTCCCAGGCTACCTCAATGGCATGGCGGATGGCCCGCTCCACCCGGGACGGCGTGGTGGAAAATGTCTTGGCTACCTGCGGATACAGAACCTTGGTGATGGCGTTGATGACCTCCATGTCATTGACCGCGATCTTGATGGCCTCCCGCAGGTACTGGTACCCTTTGATATGCGCCGGGACGCCGATCTCGTGGATCACCGATGTGACCATGGCCTCCAGATTGACCTCCTCCCGGCGTTGTCTGGGGTTTCCTTCCCCCTCCTCAGCCCGCAGGATTTCGCCCAGACGTTCCGTCACGGCGTCCAGTTTGCAGGGTTTTGCCATGAAATACCGCACGCCGAGACCGGCGGCCGCGTTGGCTAGGTACTGGGTCATATAGCTGGTCAGTGCCATGGCAATGGGAGCCGGCTTCATCTCCGCAGCACGACGCAGGAGGGCGATGCCATCCATTCCAGGCAGCAGCAGATCCAGCAGCAAAATCTCAGGCTTCGTCTTCTGCAGCAGTTCCAGGGCCTGCACGCCGTCTGCCGCAACACCGACAACCTCCCACTCCGGTACGCTCTCCACTGCGCACCGAAGCTCCCGGGCAAAATCCTCGCTGCTGTCGGCGATCAGGATTCTTCTTTTTTGCTCCATAGTTGCTTACCTCTCCTATTGAATTGTTTTCGAATTCTCCTCGGATACTATCTATCGCCGCGATATCTAGAGTTTATCACAGATACTCCGGATTTTCAACAGTTTTTCCATAAATTAGTTCATTTTTTGTCGATCTCTTTCGACATTTCCGCTTATTTTATCAGAAAAAATGCGAAATTCATCAAGTTTCGATTTCATCCGAGAAAAATCGACAGCCGCAGAGCCGCAAAAAACCTGCCGCAGAGCTGCAGCTCTGCGGCAGGCGCTTGTATGTAGCTTACTTTTCGACGACTTCCAGGATTTCCATGGGGCAGGCCTTGGCGCAGATGCCGCAGGCGATGCACTTGGAGGCAGTGGGAGCCGTTTCCGCCTTGACCATCAGGCCGAAGGGGCAGGCTTCCGCGCACTTGCCGCAGCCGACGCAGAGCTTCTTGTTCACCACATAGACGCCCTTGGCATTCTGGGTGATGGCGCCATGCTCACAGGCCGCCGCGCACTTGCCGCACTGCACGCAGGTCATGGGCTTGGCAGCGCCCTTGCGGTCCACAATCTGGATGCAGGACTTGCCCGGATCAAATTCCTTATAAAACGCGTTGGAGCAGGCGCGGACGCACTCCAGACAAGCCATGCAGGTTGCGCCCTTTTTAACGGTAAGTTTTTTCATGGTGATTCCCCTTTTGCTTCAAAATCTTCTCTTATTATACATGGTCTTTCGCCATAAATCAATCGATATTATTCCATCAATTTCAGATGGTTTTTGGTTATTTTGACAGGGATTGCCAGTATAGGCCGGAGACGGCCGCAAATACTAGACCTGCACCAGATCAATTGGTCTTTGATAATATGCAGGAGGGAAACAAATATGAAACGCATGATTGCAATCTTGCTGGCTGTGCTGACCATGACGGCCGTTCTGGCCGCCTGCAGCAGCGACGGCGTTACCGACAGCGGAAACGTCTCCACAACGCCCAACGGCACCGTCAACGGCACCAACGGAACCAACGGCGCCAACGGCAACGGTGTCACCGGCAATCAGAACGGCGTCACCGGCAGCAACGGCACCGTCACCACGCCCAATGAAAACAACAACGGCGTGTATGACAGCAACCAAAACGGCATCGCGGACAGCTTCGAAAACGGCGCGGCGGACATCATCGAAGGCACCGGAAACGCCATTGACGAAGCCGTCACCGGCCGTTCTGCGCGCACCGGCACCGGGATGACCGGCGGCCGCTGAGCCACTGCGGGGGTTCCCGCAGTACATAGCTACATTGGCCGCACCCCCACGGTCAGATCCAGCACCCAGTCTCCCGTGCCGTCCGGTGCAAAGGCCAGCTTGGCGCAAAGGCGCTCCAGGGCGGGACATTCCGGTGGAATGCGAATCCGCAGCCAGCGCTTTCCCTGGGGACGCAGGGTGAAAATCGCCTGGCCCAGCAGCTGCACGCCCAGACCGAAGCCCCGGTAGGACGGGATCAGCGACAGATCGTCAATGCGTCCCGTACCGGCGCTGTCCTCCGACAGACGCAGGACGCCCACGGGCCGCTGGGCCTCCAGAGCCGTAAAGCTCCCGACAGTCCCTTCTTCCTCCCGGAACCACAGGGTGTCGTTGCCCTGGGCGCCGTCCTGCTGTTGGACGGCCGGCCGGCGCAGAGAGGACAGTCCCGCGGGAAGATGGCTGTTATCCATACAGGAGAGGATATGGAAGCCGTCCCGGTCGTATTCCAGCCGGGTGACCGCCGTATTGTCGCAGCGCCCGATCCGAATCTCCGGAAACAGCCGGAGCAGCACCCCGCGCATGACGGCTGCATGGGAGACCACCGCGACGGTCTGCTCCGGATGGTTGCGGACAATCCGCTCCAGACCTGCCAGAAAGCGGTCCGTGTACTGTGCAAAGGTTTCGCTCCCCTCCACATGCCAGTTCCTGGGCTCCTGGTTGAAGCATTGGATGGCCGCAGGCTGGAAGGTGTTCAGATATCCGAAGGGCAGATCCTCCCAGACGCCCAGTCCGATCTCCCGGAAGGCCGGATCCGGATGCAGCTCCAGTCCCTTGGGAACCCAGATCGCCTGGGCCGTGGTTTTCGTCCTGGTCAGATCACTGGCATAGCAGGCGTCCACCGGAACGTCCGCAAACCGGTCCCGCAGGGCCAGAATCTGCTTCAGACCTTTCGTGGTCACATTGGTATCGTACTGGCCGTGAATCCGCCGGCAGAGGTTTCCTTCCGCTTCCGCATGGCGAATCAGATAGATTGTTGTCATTTGCATCACCGTTTTCATTGTATCACAGATTTCCTGCAAATGGGTTAACATTTTTTAGCCGTGGTAAAGCGCCGCCCCCGGGGCACACTATGGACGGGGGGGATGGAGTATGGAAGTCAAATCCTTTATCGCTTCATTGGGACTTGGTATGGCAGCCGGCGCTGCCGCAGTTCTGATGATGCCCAAACAGTCTCAGGCCTACCGCATGGCGGACGACGCTGCCCAGACCATCAAAATGGAAGCGGGCAAGATGCTGGATTCCATGCGCGGAAACTGAGTCACCCAAGCGGGAAGCGGATTCTCCGCTTCCCGTGTCTGTCATGTCAAGTATTGTGACAAGACAGTTGTTATTTGCAAAATCTGTGGTATAATTGGGGCAATACATAAAAACGAGGTGCTTCATATGGATGTGAAACAGCCCTGGAACATGTCGATGCTCTGCGACTTTTATGAGCTGACCATGGGAAACGGTTATTTCCGGCACAATTATCAAGACCGTATCACCTATTTTGACGTATTCTACCGCAGCATTCCCGACGGCGGCGGCTTTGCCATTGCTGCCGGTCTGGAGCAGGTGGTGGAATACATTCAAAACCTGCACTTTGGCCCGGAGGATATCGACTATCTGCGGGGACGCCGGATTTTCTCCGAGGAATTCCTGGAATACCTGGCCAATTTCCGCTTCACCGGCGACATCTTCGCCGTGCCGGAGGGCACGCCCATCTTCCCCCGGGAGCCGATTCTGACGGTACGGGCACCCGCCATTCAGGCGCAGCTGGTGGAGACCTATATCCTGTTGGCCCTGAACCATCAGAGTCTCATTGCCACCAAGGCCAACCGGGTGGTCCGGGCCGCTCAGGGCCGCACCGTGCTGGAATTCGGCTCCCGCCGGGCCCAGGGTGTGGACGGCGCCATTCTGGGCGCCAGAGCCGCCTTCATCGGCGGCTGCGCCGGCACCGCCTGCACCATCTCCGACCAGCTGTTCGGCGTCCCCGCCGGCGGCACCATGGCCCACTCCTGGGTGCAGATGTTCGACACCCAGTATGAGGCCTTCAAGGCCTACTGCGAGATCTACCCCGACAACCCCACCCTGCTGGTGGATACCTACAACACCCTGAAAAAGGGCATCCCCGACGCCATCCGGGCCTTCAATGAGGTACTGCGGCCCCGGGGCCTGACCAAGTGCGGCATCCGTCTGGACTCCGGCGACATGGCCTTTTTGACCAAGCAGGCCCGGAAAATGCTGGACGAAGCCGGTTGGGAAAGCTGTAAGATCTCCGTGTCCAACTCCCTGGATGAATACATCATTCAGGATCTGCTGCGGCAGGGTGCGGAAATCGACATGTTCGGCGTGGGCGAGCGGCTCATCACCGCCAAATCCGAGCCGGTGTTCGGCGGCGTGTACAAGCTGACCGCCGTGGAGAACGAGCAAGGTGAGATCATCCCCAAGATCAAAATCAGCGAAAACGTGGGCAAGATCACCAACCCCCACTTCAAGAAGCTCTACCGCTTCTACGGCAACGACACCGGCAAGGCCATCGCCGACTATCTGTGCGTCTATGACGAGGTGGTGGACGACAGTCAGGATCTGACCATCTTTGACCCCGAGGCCACCTGGAAGCGGAAGAAGGTCTACAACTTCACCGCCCGGGAGCTGCAGGTTCCCATTTTCAAGGACGGTCAGCTGGTCTACGACCTGCCCAGCCTGCAGGAAATCCAGGCCTACTGCAAAAAGGAAGTGGACTGCCTCTGGGACGAAATCAAGCGCTTTGAAAACCCCCAGACCTACTATGTGGATCTGTCCCAGAAGCTGTGGGATATCAAGCACCGGCTGCTGCGGGAAAACTCCGAGGTGTGACCCGCAAAAATATACAAAAAACACCGCAGTGCATTGACAAACCTCCTTTTCCTCCTTACACTGATTAGCAGAAGATATGGGAGGGATTTCTATGTGGTTTGTATTTGCACTTCTGTCGGCAGTCTTTGCCGCTCTGACTTCCATTTTGGCCAAGATCGGCATCGACGGCGTCAACTCCAATCTGGCCACGGCAATCCGCACCGTGGTAGTCGTGGTCATGGCCTGGGGCATGGTGTTTCTCACCAATGCCCAGAGCGGACTTTCTGAGATCAGTCGAAAGAGCTGGATTTTCCTGATTCTCTCCGGTCTGGCCACCGGCGCTTCCTGGCTGTGCTACTACCGGGCCCTGCAGATCGGCGACGCCTCCAAGGTCGTCCCCGTGGATAAGCTCAGCGTCATCATCACCCTGGTGCTGGCCTTTGTGTTCCTCCACGAGCGCTTCACCGCGAAATCGCTGATCGGCTGCATCCTCATCGGCGCAGGAACCCTGCTGATGGTACTGTAACAAAAAATCCCGGCAAGCCTGGCTTGCCGGGATTTTTATGTAATGCGTCGAAATCAGATCAGATCGATCAGACCGCTCTCTTTGACGATGCGGGCCACATCATCATATTTGTTCAGGGCATACAGATGGATGCCGTCGATGCCGCAGGCGCGGTACTCGTCGATCTGACGGATGGTGTACTCGATGCCGGCTTCCTTGAAGTCCGCCTTCTTCTGGGCGGCAGCGGCGTCGAAGGGCTCCTTGTCGAAGGGGTTGGGGAAGATCCAGTGCTTGGAGATCAGCTCGCACAGGGCGCGGGGCATGACGCAGGCGTTCCGGCTCAGAGCCATGTTGATGGTCGCGGCCTGGTCCAGGATGGGCATGATGCCCACATCCACGGGCAGCCAGATACCGGCGGCACGGATGGCGTCCAGCCAGTAACGGAACTGATCCATATCCCAGCACAGCTGCGTCATGATATAGTCGGCGCCGTTGTCCTGCTTCTGCTTCAGGAAGGAGATATCGGCCTCCAGGCTGCGGCAGGCGATATGGCCCTCGGGAGAGCCGGCCACGGCGATGGTGAACTT
>JAEDJR010000115.1 GCA_016296235.1 Oscillospiraceae bacterium | reverse complement strand
GGCTTCTATGTCTTGCGCCGTAAGGCTTTTTCGATTGTTCAGTAGACATTAATTATCCTGATTTCAGTTATCCTGATCCATCGATCTATCCCAAGACAGTACCCCGGATGGGATGGATCGAGCGATGTGATTTCACAGAGCGTGTGAAAAATCAAATTGGGTATGCCTCCATATGCGAGCGGTATGCCCATGAGGATGTGGACGCCCTGGTGGAGCTGATCACAGAGATTTTGTGCAGCACTGCCGGTGAAATCCGTCTCGGAAAAGAGCAAATTCCCATCGAGATCATCCAGAGCCGTTTCCGGCAGTTGACGCAGATGCACATAGAGTACGTTCTGGACAGCCTGCAAAAGACCACCACAAAAATCAATCACATCAAAGCCTATCTTCTGACCGCGCTGTACAACGCGCCGACGACGATGGGCTTTTTCTATTCCGCCGAGGTGCGACATGATTTCAGCAGGAAATGAATCTCACAGTGAGATTTATTTTTTGACATATTACGACATGGAGGTATTACATGGCAGAAGAAAAAGCACGAGACCCCACACCGCAGGAAGCAAAACCGGTCAGCATCCCCCTCGCCAAAATTCACGATCTGCCCGGCAGTATTTTTGCACCGCCCAGCGAAAAGAGCCTGGAAGCACTGATAAGCAGCATTGTTTTGAAGGGCGTCCAGGAACCGGTGGTTTTGCGGCAGCGTGAAGATGGGGAATTCCAGATCGTTTCCGGCAACCGCCGCCGCAAGGCAAGCGAGCTTGCAAAGAAAACGGAGATCCCGGCGTTTGTCTATGACATGACGGAAAAAGAGGCGCGGGACTTTCGTTTGAAGGACAATGCACAGGGGAAGCCGCCCGGCAAGCTGTTGACAGAAGCGGAGATCGGCAAAAAGAAGGACACGAAGGCGGCAAGTGTTGATAAACCGGACGTAAAAGTGGCAAAGGACACACAGCAAGATGCATCTGTCCTGCCGAAAGCAGCAGGCAAGGAACTTCCGAAAGAGCCTCCCGCAAAGGCACAGGAACCGCCCAGGGAGCAGCCCAAATCAGAAAAAACCACGTCCGCGCCCGTCCCTTCCCCTACTAAGGTTGAAATTCCAAAGCAGACTGCTGTGCCGCCGCTGCCTGCGATATCCGACTCCAAGGATACATTGGAGAAACCCGAAAAAGCAGAAGCGCAGACTAGCGAATCGCCAGAGCCAACGGAAAAACCGGAGGACAAACCTACAGAAGCAAAAACACCAGGGCCTGCCGTCACCGGCCCCGCTGCCCTCGGTCCCACCGGCACCCAGATCACAAAGATCTTTGACGGCAGATTGACGCCCCCGGATGACAAGGCCCTGAAGGATCTGCCTGCTCCCAAGGACGGTGAATCCTATTTTATCACCCTGCACCCGGCCTATCTGGAAAAATCAAAATTCAATACCGTTTCCGTAGATGTCAACAGCGACGATTACAGGGAATTGAAAAAATCCATTGAGCTGAACGGCGTCAAAGATCCGGTGCTGACACGCATCAATCCCGAGGGCGGCTTGGAGATCCTTTCCGGCCAGCGGCGGCACATGATTGCCCGGGAGCTCAACTACCCCGTCCCCGCCATCATCCAGAAGATCGACGATAATGACGCCATGATTTTGGTGGCAGACAGCAACCTGCATCGTCCGCACATATCCACTTATGACCTTTCCCGGACACTGCGAAATAAAATGACAGCCATGAAGCGGAAGGCCGGGCGGAAAAAGCGCGGCGCGCCAAGTGCAGACGAGCTGAACAGCGACGCGGTTCTGGCAAGGGAAATGGGTATCAGCATCAGTAAACTCAACCGAATTCTCCGGTTGTCGGAAGCAACGAAGGATGTCTGTGAGGCTGTGGACGACAACTCCATAGAGTTGTCCATCGCATCTGAGATTTCGTTTCTGAAACCCAAGAATCAGGATGAGGTCATTCGTCTGTCCTGCCTCGGCTATAAGCCCAATGTCAAGCGTGTCCAGCGGATCCGGGCGGCAGAGCGAGCCGGGCAACTGAATGAGGCACAGATGCGAAGTATTTTGGAGGATAAAGACCTACAGCCGGTCAAGCCGCCCGTGCCAATCCCTGCGTCGGAACCGCCAAAACCTACATCCCCGCCGCTGACTGCTCCGGTCTCTGCACCGCCCACACCGGCACCCAGCCAGACGCAGACAGCACCGGCACAGGCAGAGCCGGTGCAGGAGACCCCGCCAAAGGCAGAATCAGTCCCGGTCCAACCCGCGACAACTGTTCCGCCTCCCAAAGATACTGCGCCCAAAGATGCGCCCCCGGCACCGGAGGAAGAACCCATTGCACATAACTCCATGCGGGACAACCTGTATTCCACTAAGGTTACATTGGGCGGCGACCGGCTTCGAAAATACTTTCCGGACACAACCATGACGCCGGCGGCGATTGTGGAGAGCATCTATTCCGCATTGGAAGAACGCCGCCAGCGGGAGGAACGGATGAAGCAAAAGAATGGACTGCTGCACGCAGACAAGAACGGTCCGGTGCGCTGATATGCTGCACCGGAACTTATTGCACCGTCTGGTGGTGCCGCCCTGAAATCTGAAAAAGGAGCAATCAACATGAATTACCATCCCAAACGAAAAAATATCCCCCATCCTGCCGTCATTGCAGGCGTATCGCTGCTGGCTGTCATTGTCATTATAGCCGTCGCTTTCAGCGGAAGAACAAAGCATCGAAAAGAAACAGTTGGCATAGAACCTGTGACTGGGATCGTCTATGACGACGCAGCCGTGGAAGGCGGCTGGGAAAATCTCAGCCAGGAGGAGATTGAGGCTGCTCTCAACGAGAAGGTGGCCCAGGGGATGATCAACATCAGTATGAATACCGCCCCGGTATTCGCGGACGGGCAGGCCGAGGGGAACGTGATGATCGTCAACGAGACCATCAACAACTATCCCCAGAAGGTCGAGTTCGTCCGCAACGACACCCAGGAGGTCATCTACACCTCCAACGCCATTCCCGTCGGCAGCAAAATCGAACACGCTGCCCTGGATGTGGACCTGGAAGCCGGTACCTATGAATGTACCGCCCTGTTCCACAACCTGGACCCGGAGACCGGCGCTATTCTCGGCACCGCTGGCGCTATCATCAACATTACCATTCAAAATTGATAAAGGAGAAATTACCTTATGAAAAAGCATCTGAAGAAGTTCTTTGCCCTGACCATGGCCCTGTGCCTGGTCCTCTCCCTGTCCGTCGCCGCCTCCGCCGCCTCCAATGAGGCCACCGTCAGCGGCGGTACCGCGACCTCCGCCGTCAGCCTGTCCAGCACCGCAGACGGCTCTATCGGCGGCGATCCCGCAGCCACCAAGATGTCCGTCACAGTTCCCACCGTCCTGCCCATCGCCGTCGGCACCGACGGCACGGTCAGCGTTGCCACCGACACCAAGATCGTGAACAACTCCTACGGCGCCGTCAAGGTCGAGACCGTTTCCATCCAGGCCGGTTCCAACTGGTCCCTGACGGCCTTCGGCGACAAGGCGACCCTGGCCGGTGAAAAGGTGGACTCCAACAAGCTGGGCTTCGCCATCACCCTGGGCGGCGGCGCACAGAAGGCCACCGACGCCAGCAACGCTTCCGCCCAGACCCTCCTGAACGGCGCTGTGGAAGGCTGCTTCATGACCGGCGTGGGCGACACCACCGGCAACACCATTGCGGTTAACTATAACGCCATCGTGACCCCCGTATCCGAAGCCGTGACCAACACCAGCATTGCTTCCGTCCTGTTTGTCATCCAGTGGGATGCTGTGTAATTCCAACAGCTCCACAACGGGGAAAGCTTCGGCTTTCCCCGTTTACAAACTCAGAATCAGGAGGTACGCATGAAATATAAACGAATCGTATCCCTTTGTTTGGCTGTGGTTTTCTGTTTTGGCCTCTCCGTATCGGCTTTTGCTGCGGATACATCAGCCAGAAAGGCCACGGACTTCCATGATTATGACCCCACGGCTTGGTATGCCAAGGCAGTGGAAGCGGCCGTGGACAACGGCCTGCTCATCGGCAAGTCCGCCACCAAGCTGGACCCCAACGGGAATCTGACCCGCGCGGAGATGGCCGCCGTCATCAGCCGGGCCTTCGGCGCTTACAAGACCACCGATATCAGTGCATACAAAGACGTTTCCCCAAATGCCTGGTACTACCAGGACATCCAAAAAGCCGTCTGGATGGGGACTTACAAGGGCCAGTCCGAAACGACCATGGCGCCTGACAGTCCCATCACCCGGCAGGAGATCATGACCGTGGTGGCCCGAGCCCTGCAGCTTGACCTGAAATGGTATGCCGATACCAATCTGACTGGCTTCCGGGACAATAGCCAAATCTCCACTTGGGCTTTGCCCTATGTCAGCGCCATGGTAGGAGCCGGGTATATCCAGGGCCGCGACACCGGCCTGGCACCCCAGGACAACATCACCCGCGCGGAATTTGCTCAGGTGTTTTACAACATCATTTCCCAGTACATCGTCAAAAGCGGTTCCTTTAACGGCAGCCTCAAGGGCAATCTGCTGATCCGCACCGGCGACGTCACCCTGAAGAACGCCACCATTGACGGCGACCTCATCATCGGCAACGGCGCGGCGGACGGCAAGATCACCCTGTCCAATGTCAAAATCACCGGACGCCTGGTGGTCTGGGGCGGCGGCACCAAGGCGGTTTACTGCAATGATGGCACTGATGTAGAGGAACTGATCGTCTGCCGGGTGGACGGGCCTGTGAAGGTCATCTTCGACAGAGACTCTACCCTCAAGGTCTACAACAAGATCGACGTAACAATCACCGAACGGGCCAAGACTTATCCGGAAACCGAGGTCATCTTCTACGACATCAGCGACTTGCTGGAAGCCCAGAAGGATCTGAACGCCATTGTGGAGAAAAACCAGATCCAGGTCACCGTCTCGGATCATTTGCGCGCTCTGGTCGGTGAAACAGAGGTCAAGGCCCAGATGGAAAACCGCAGTGAGACTGACACCTACCGCGTGGAACTGCGTTTGGACAGCACCGGGGACGCCATTGCGGAGCCCGTGGAGTTGGCGCCCGGCAAATCCGTCAAGACCGTCACGCTGTTGGAGGCCATGGACTACGGCAACTATGACTGTACCGCAGTCATCACCGCGTTCCGGAATGGAGAAGCCGTCGGCTCCATGGAGATCGAAACCACCCTCCATGTGGCCTATCTCTGGGCAGAGGAGGGCTGATCCTATGAAGAAAGCAATTGCATTTCTCCTGGCCCTGACCCTGCTGCTGGTCTTTCCCGTACAGGCATCCGCGGTGGAAGTCACGGAGGCCCAGGTGCCGGTGACCCTGACGGTCATCAACACGGTACATCCCATCTCTGTAACGGTTCCCGCGGCCCTGCCGGTCTCCGTGGTCAACGGCTATACCATCACGGCCAACAACGCCTGCATCACCAACAACGCAGAAACCGGCGCAATCCGGGTCACGGCGGTTTCCGTCCAGGCCGGTTCCTTCGGCATCGGCAGCTATGAAACCTTCGCAGCCCAGGACAACACCATCGCCCTGCGAATCAACGGCTGCCCCACGGAGCAGGCCGGTCCCTTGGCGATTACGGAAGAAGCATTCCCCGCCATTGAAGCAGGCGGCAAGCTGCCCATCGATTACAGCGCCAAGGTCGCCGCCACCAAGGCCGCCAGCAACCTCAACGCCGCCACCGTGCTCTTCACCATCGCGGCAGCGGAACCTGTGAAGGAGGGCTGATTCCATGAAGAAATTCTATCGCATCCTGGCTCTGCTTCTGGCGCTCTGCCTGCTCTGTACGGCTGCATCCGCCGCAGGAATCACGGAGGAAGAAGAACACAACCACGGGATTGTAGAAGAGGGCGTGGATGAATCGGTCTCCGGTATTCAGCAGGAAACTGAAGGAGAAACGGAGTCATCCGAACCGGTTCCTTCAACGCCAGATTCTGAAACCACTGTAAATACAGCTTCCGCAGAAACTACAAAGCAAGATACCGAGGTCCCTGACCGCATGATCTGGACGCTGGACGAATATGGTACCCTCTGGATCGGCGGCAAGGGCATCATGAAACCCATCACTTCGGCAGATC
>JAEDJR010000114.1 GCA_016296235.1 Oscillospiraceae bacterium | reverse complement strand
TTATTCCAGATTGAGCTTGCGCTTGAAAATGTAACGGGTCGGGAAGTAATAGACCGCAGTCAGAATCAGGCAGTTCAGGATCAATACGCCGAAGGCCAGATTCACAATTGCCACGGGATTCAGGTTGGGGAACTCCATGCTCTCGGTCAGTCTCATGACAACGGGGCCCAGAACCAGGCTGTAAAGCGTGGAGGTGGCCATGTTAATCAGCACAAAGGCTCCCACGGAGGCCGCCAGACGGTGCTTCTGGGCCAGCTGTCCCAGGGCCATGGACAGGTAGATCAAGATTACATTGCAGACCGTGGATGCAGCGGTCAGGATGCAGAACGTCATAGCAGTCAGACTGAAGTCACCCAGATACTGCCGAACCTCCCGGAAGAATCTCGCAAATTCTTCCGCATTCACATTCCATACCAACAGGATCAGCAGGGAAACAAAGCAGACAATGGCAGAGCCGGCCACCAGGATCAAGGCTGTCAGGGCCTTGGACCACAGAAGGGAATCAATTCCCACCGGCAGGGTGAAGGTCAGATAGCCCTCGTCCTTGAGCATGCTCTGGTAGAACCGCTGGATGATGTAGATCAGCGTCACAACCAGAATGGAAAGAACCGCCAGGATGTACAGAACCATGGCCATACCCGTAAAGAAATTCAGAATGTGGTCATCCGAGAATTCCAGGTGCACCGTAAAGCGGTTAATCAGGCCCAGCGCCAGGGTACCCAGCCACAAGGGGACAAACAGGCGCATGGCAGCCCGCAGGTCATATTTCATCAGTCTTCCCATGTTTCGTTCCCTCCCTGTGCAGCTTCATTGGGCGTCATGCGGAACACATCCCGGAACAGGGCGTCCACACTCTTGCCCTGGGTCTCTCGGAGATGATCCACCGTGTCGTGGCACACCACCTGTCCGTTTTTCAGGAACACCACCTCGTCCAGCACCTTTTCCACGTCAGAAATCAGATGGGTGGAAATCACCACCGTCCCCTGGGGGTTATAGTTGGTGAGAATGGTGTTCAGAATATAATCCCGGGCCGCCGGATCCACACCGGCAATGGGCTCGTCCAGCAGATACAGCTGGGCCTTGCGGCTCATGACCACCACCAGCTGCAGCTTTTCCTTGGTGCCCTTGGACATGGTCTTGATCCGATCCTTTTTGTGGATGCCCAGGCTCATGCACATATGCTCCGCCTTCTGCCGGTCAAAGTCCGGATAGAAGTCCGCAAAATAGTCCAGCAGATCCCCCGCCGCCATCCAGTCAGCAAAATACATCCGGTCAGGCAAGTAGCTGATTACGGCTTTAGTATGGATATCCGGCTGGTGTCCGTCGATGGTTACCGTGCCCTTGGTGGGCTGCAGCAGGCCGCACAGCACCTTGATCCAGGTGGTCTTTCCGCTGCCGTTGGGGCCCAACAGGCCCACGATTCTGCCCCGGCCGATGGTCAGATCCACCTGATCCAAAGCACGTTTCAGGCCAAAGTGCTTGCTCAGCCCCTGGCACACAATCAAATTTTCTTCCATTCTGATTCTCCTTCCGTCAGCAGAGCCCTGGCCTCGGCTTCCGTGAAGCCCAGAACCTTCATGCCCTGCAGATATGCATCCATACAGGTTCGTGCCAGCTCCATGCGCACCTCCTGTATCTTTTCCCGGTCGTCCGTCACCATGCGGCCTGCCGTCCGGTTGCTGGTAGCCAGGCCCTGCTCCTCCAGATACGCCAGCGCCCGCTGCATGGTGTTGGGATTGACCCCCGCCTCCGCTGCCAGCTCCCGCACCGTGGGCATTTTGCTGCCCATGGGGTACTGGCCCGTGACAATGCGCAGGGTCAGCTGCTCATAGAGCTGCAGCCAGATGGGTCGGTCGTTTTCAATGGTCCAGTCCATAGAACGCTCCTTCCATATCATTGTATTAAGATAATAATACAATGATACAAGTTTGTCAAGAGGTTTTTTCAAAAAAAGGACCTGCCGCAAAATCAGCAGCATGTACAAAAGGTGACCGCACCAAGGCTCCCCTGCGTAAGGGGAGCCTTGGTGCAGCCTGTGTTTGTACGAAATTGCTGTTTTACGACAGGCCTTTCCTGTATAGCCGCTAAATGCGCACCATATCCCTCGTGATATCCTTTAAGCTGGCTGCGCCGCACATCTCCATGGTGTCGGCCAGCTCGCCGCCCAGCTTGTCAACCAGCGCCTGGACGCCTTCCGCGCCGCCGCCGTAGACCGCAGGCACGAAGGGGCGGCAGACCAGCACCGCGTCCGCACCCAGGGCCAATGCCTTGAAGAGATCCACACCGGAACGGATGCCGCCGTCCACCAGGATCTTCAGCTTTCCGCCCACCGCCTGGGCAATCTCCGGCAAGACCTCCGCCGTGGCCGGGCACTGATCCAGCACGCGGCCGCCGTGGTTGGAGACGACAATGGCAGACGCACCGGCCTCCAGGGCCTTTTGTGCTCCCCGGACGGTCATAATCCCCTTGACGATAAAGGGAAGGCCTGCCATCTCTGCGATCTCCCGCAGTTCCTCCACAGTCTTGCTGCCGGCGGGCGGCGTCATATTCTTCAGAAACGGCAGACCGGCGGCGTCAATGTCCATGGCGACGGCAAAGGGCTTGGCCGCATGCACCAGGGCCATCTTTTCCCGGATGGTGTCCAGATTCCAGGGCTTCACCGTGGGGACAGCCTGTCCGCCGGCGGCTGCAATGGCCTGGGTGGCCGCCACCATGACGTGGGCGTCCATACCGTCGCCGGTAAAGGCCGCGATGCCGGCCTGGGCGCAGGCTGACACCAGAAGCTCATTGTATTGGTCATCCGTATACTTCTGCCCATAATGAAGCTGTACGGCGCCCACAGGGCCTGCAAAGAAGGGATACCGGAAGGTTCTGCCAAAGAGCTCCAGGGATGTGTCCACCTGAACATGGGGGCAGATGGTGTCCATATTGACCCGGATTTCCTGCCACTTTTCATAGTTACGGATGGCCGTGTCGCCGATACCCTTGGCTCCGGGGCCGGGCACCTGGTTTTTGCAGCCGCGGCCGCTGCACACGGGACAGGCCTTGCAATAGGGGCCAACCTGATCCCTGGCCTGCTTCAAAACTTCCTCATATTTCATCGTTCTCTTTCTCCTTCCAGCAGTTCTCTGGCCGCTGCGCCGTTTTCCTCCGCCAAACTCCGGAGCCGTCTGGCGCTGTAGGCGTCGGGGCCGGCATCCAGGGCTTGTTCGGTCAGGGATATCAGTTTTTCCGTCGTTACATCGTTCAAGTCCACATAGCGGCGCTGCTCCAGGTAATCCAGGAAGCCGGAAACCTTGGGATCATAGACCACGCCCACCAGCGGAATCCCCTGACCTGCGGAGAAGATCAGGGCATGGAGCCGCATGGACACCACCACCTGCATCCGTCCCATCAAGCCCACAATCAGGCTGCCGCTGGCCGGCGCCGAAAAGACGGTATGGGGACAATGAACCTGCTCCGCCGCCTGGCGGCAAACCGGCAAGTCCCTTCCCGGCTCCAGGGCCAGAAACACCGGCGTCAGGCCGCGATTCCGGTAAATGGCCTCCGCAGCCGCTGCAAAGGCCGGACAGGCCCGGTCAAATCCCTGCCAGGGACGCAGGACAAAAAGCGCATATTGCCCCGCAGGCTCCAGGCCCTGGGACAGAAGATAGCTGTCCACCTTGGCGGCAGGGGCCGGATCCAGGAGCAGCGCCGGGTCCGCCGTCATCCGGATTTCCGGACAGGTCACCCCCATGGCGGCCAATTCCCGGGCGCTCTGGGGATCCCGGAGCGTAATCAGATCCGCATACCGGTCCACAACTTCACCGGCACGCCGCCTGTTTTTGGCTCCGGACACCGGTCCGATTCCACAGCCGTACATCAAGACCCGATTGCCCAGCCTCTTGGCCAGGGTGATGCTCATGAGATAATACTGCAGCGAACGGGTACTGGTCACATCCTGAATCAGCGTACCGCCGCCATTGATATAGAGACTGGTTTTCCGCATCCGCAGCGCAAACCGGGGATCGAAGGTATGAATGGCTCCCACGCCGTAGCGCAGACGGGTCTCCTTGGGATTGCGGGAGAGGACATACAGGGGCATATCCGGGTCGATGGCCCGCATTTGGCCCAGAATGGCCTCCAGAATGCTGTCGTCTCCGGCATTTCCCTTGCCATAGGCGCCGCAGATCAGCACGCCGTCGCGCTTTTTTCCGGGACGTTCCGCCCGGCGCAGCAGAATGCGGTAGATTTCCCGCTGCCGCTCCACAGTGGCGTCGATGGAAAAACAGGTGGACGCCTTTTCATAGAGTGCTTCTCCCAGCTTCTGCCGCAGAGACCGGTCGCCTGCCAGCCGCACCATATGCTCCGCCAATTGGGCATGGTCTTTCGCTTCAAACAGCAGGCCGTTGACGCCATGGTCAATGAGCAGCGGCACGCCGCCCACCCTGGACGCAATGGTGGCACAATGCATCCGGGCGCCCTCTGTCAGGGCGTAGGGGAACGTCTCACTGAGAGAGGTCAGGGTATTGACGTCGATGGCATTATAGAAGCTGTCCGTATCCTCCACCCAGCCGGCAAAGGCATAGGTGCCGGCCGGACAGCACTGCGCCGCCAGGTGCTCCAGTTCCCGCCTCTGTTCTCCGTCACCGGCGATGACCAAGCGAATATTGGACGCGGATTGACAGGCCAGGCCGAAGGCGCGAATCAGCGTCTCCACGTCCTTGACCGCGGAGAGCCGCGCGGCAATGCCAAACACCACGTCGTTCTCCCCTGTGGTCAGGCCGACGGATTCCAGGAACGCTTCCCTGCTCAGACCGGGCGTGATCGGCGCAAAGCTGACGCCGTTATAGATGGAAAACATGGTCTGGGGATCAAAGCCCCGGGAGATCAGCAACTGCGCCATGGCGTCCGAGACGCCGATATGGTTTTTGATGCGGCGAACGCAAATTGTGTTGATGGTACCATAGGTCAGACGGTGGAACGGACGGCCCAGATAGTCCAGGCGGTAATCGCTGTGAACCGTGGAGACCACCGGCACATTCACGCGCCCCTGCAGCATTGCACCCATGAGATTGGCCCGGGAGCCGTGGCAGTGAACCACCTGAAAGCCTTCCTTATCGATCATCCGGGTCAATTCCCGCAGAATTGCAACGATGTTGCCGGAGGGAAACACAACGGTATCGATTCCCAGATCCCGGGCCTCCCGGGCAAAGGCGCCCTCCATAAAGCAGACCAGACGAACCGTCTCAGTCCGTCCCAATCCCTCCAGCAAGGTCAGTACATGGGTTTTTGCTCCGCCTACATCGCCGCCGGAAATCAGATGAATGATTTTCATGCGATCCTTACTCCTCCTCCGGCACGGCGCCTTCCGTCAAGGCCTGCCATAAGCCCAAGTAATCCGCGTGCTTCTCCGTCTCCTCATGGGTTCCGTAACCGCGGCGCGCCAAATAAAGCGGCGTACCCAGTTCCAGCCGGTTCACCGCCGGACAGTTCTCCCAGGCGTAATACTCACAGTCGGAGGTGATCTCCTCACTGTCAGGCATTGTTCCGTCGGGCAGCAGCAGCAGACCATACTCCGACTGAAACTCCGCCGGATTTTCCAACAGGAAGATTTCACCTTCTCCAACCTGCAGCTCTGCGGTCAGCTTAACCTGCACGGCATAACCCATGGAATCCTCCGGATTGGTGACATAAGAATCGATCTCGACCAGCACCCTCCCGTCTCCGTTGCGGTCTTCGCCCAGGCTTTCCAGCAGCTCCTGAAGCTGCTGCACTGTCTCCTCCTGCATAATCCGGGAGGAAACGTAGGAGATCCGATAGTCCGGCTCTGTCCGGAACAGGATGTCCTTCAAAAACAGGCACACCACAAACACGGCAGCCACGCAGACAACCACATGCCATTTGTGATAATACCACCAGTTCCGCCGCTTGTCTTTCTTTGTCAGAACGACCGGTTCATCCGGCTTAACGTTCTCGTATTTCTTTTTCAGGTATTCACTTGCCAAAGCAAAATCTCCTTCCCTGGCGTTCCGGATATAAACGAAGTGCTGATTGACTTTTCTTTGAAAACCGAAAACAGGAATTGATGCACACACCCTCGTGCCCCCTCCATAGGGGGCTGTCAGCGAAGCTGACTGGGGGTTGTACCGACAAGCAATTTTTCCAAA
>JAEDJR010000005.1 GCA_016296235.1 Oscillospiraceae bacterium | reverse complement strand
CTTACGCAGGGGAGCCTTGGTGCGGTCATCTTTTGTGCATGCTGCGAATTTTGCGACAGGCCCTTTATCATATGAAGGAGTGACACAGATGACCCTGCAAGAGGTTCTTTCCAGTATTACACCCGCTGACCGGGAGGCCATGGCTCTGTCCCAGAAGAAGTGGGACGCCGTGGGAAAGCCCCTGGGCTCCCTGGGACTGCTGGAGGACATGGTGGTGCGGATGGCCGGTGTGTTCGGCACCCCGGATTTCTTTATTGAGCAAAAGGCCGTGGCAATTTTCTGCGGCGACAACGGCGTGGTGGCCGAGGGCGTCACCCAGACCGGCCAGGAGATCACCGCCGTGGTGGCGGAGAATATGGCCCGCCGCCGGTCCAGCGTGTGCAAAATGGCCCGGGTAGCCGGGGCGGAAATCTGCCCGGTGGACGTGGGTATGGCGTTTCCCGTGGAGCATCCCGGCCTGGTGCAGAAAAACATCCGCCGCGGCACCCGGAATTTCGTCCAGGAGCCGGCCATGACCCGGGAGGAGACGGAACGGGCCATCCTCGTGGGTGTGGAGACCGTCCGGGATCTGTATAACCGGGGTGCCCGGCTCATTGCCACCGGCGAAATGGGCATCGGCAACACCACCACCTCCGCCGCCGTGCTGTCGGTGCTTTTGGGCCGGGAGCCGGCGGAGATGACCGGAAGGGGAGCGGGCCTGTCCAACGAGGGCCTTGCCCGGAAGATCCGGGCCATTGAGACTGCCATAGCCCTGCACAAGCCCGATCCCGCCGACGGCGTGGACGTGCTGTCCAAGGTGGGCGGCTTTGACCTGGCCGGCCTGTGCGGCGCCTTTTTGGGCGGCGCGGTGTACCATGTGCCCATCCTCATTGACGGCCTGATCTCCGCTGCCGCTGCGCTCGCGGCTGCCACCCTCTGCCAGGATGCGCGGGACTATATGCTGGCCAGCCACCTGTCCGGCGAGCCTGCCGGCTGGCCGGTGCTCAACGCCCTGGGCGTCAAGCCCATTCTGCAGGCCGGTATGCGCCTGGGTGAAGGCACCGGCGCTGTGGCGGTCATGCCCATTCTGGACATGGCCATGGCGGTCTACAACGGCGATACCTTTGCCGATATCAACATGGAAGCCTACACCCCCCAGAGTTAGGAGGCCCTATGTACATCTTGGTTTCCGGCGGCGCCGCGTCGGGGAAGTCGGAATATGCCGAATCCCTGGTGCTGGCCAGCGCCGCCCGGCCACGGCTCTATGTGGCCACCATGGAGGTCTGGGACGAGGAAAGCCGCGCCCGGGTGGCCCGCCACCGGGCCATGCGGCGGGACAAGGGTTTTGAGACCATTGAAGCCCCCCGGCGGCTGTTTGAGGCGGCGCTTCCCACCGGCGGCGTGGCCCTGTTGGAATGCCTGTCCAACCTCTGCGCCAACGAGTGCTTCGGCCCCGAGGGCTTTGAAGGTGCCTACGACCGGATCTGGCGGGGTCTGTGCCATCTGACGGATGCCTGCCGGGACGTGGTGGTGGTCACCAACGAGCTGTTCTCCGACGGCGTCGCCTACGCGCCGGAGACGGAGGCCTACCTGGAAATCCTGGCCCGGCTCAACCGCGCCATCGCCGCCCGGGCCGATCAGGTCTGGGAGGTCTGCTGCGGCATTCCCATTTTGCAGAAGGGAGAAACCCGATGAAAACCCTCTGGTGTTCCTTTGTTTTGGCAACTTCCATGTATTCCAAGCTGCCCACGCCCAAAACC
The DNA here is from genome assembly GCA_016296235.1 of Oscillospiraceae bacterium. Classification (GTDB taxonomy): domain Bacteria; phylum Bacillota; class Clostridia; order Oscillospirales; family Oscillospiraceae; genus Avoscillospira. Next base: position 26,768 of record JAEDJR010000005.1, on the reverse strand, counting down.
GAGTGGTCCGACCGCTCCATGGCCTATGTGTTCTGCTTTTTCCCCTGGATCGGCCTGGTAATCGGCGGCCTGGAGCTGGCCTGGTTCCGGCTGGCGGAGGTGTTGGAGCTGGGCCGTCTGCTGTTTGCGGCGGTGGCGCTGCTGCTGCCCATCGCCGTCACCGGAGGCATCCACCTGGACGGCTTCTGCGATACCTGCGACGCCCTGGGCTCCCATCAGAACCGGGAACGGAAGCTGGAAATTCTCAAGGATTCCCATACCGGCGCCTTTGCCCTCATCGGTCTGGGCTGCTATCTGCTGCTGTTCACGGCCCTATGGGCGGAGGTGCGGCCCTGCGCGGCATTGGCCCTGATTCCGGTTCTGTCCCGGAGCCTGTCCGGCCTGTGCGCCGTGACCCTGAAGAACGCCCGGGGCTCCGGCCTGCTGGCGTCCTTCTCCCAGGCCTCGGATCTGCGGAGCAACCGGATGGTCCTGGTTTTGTGGCTTCTGGCCGCCGCGGTCGGACTGGCGGTTCTGGACGGCTGGCCGGTTCTGGTGGGCGCGGCTCTGGCCTTGGGGTACTATATTTATATGAGCAACCGCCAATTCGGCGGCATCACCGGCGATCTGGAGGGCTGGTTTGTCCAGATCTGCGAGTTGCTGTGTCTGGCGGCCATGGTTCTGGCCCAAAAAGGAGGAGTTCTGATATGAGACTGATTATCGGAGGACGCAACCAGGGCAAGCTGGATTACGCCCTGTCCCTGGGCTATACCATGCAGGACGTGGCCACCAGCCTGCCCGCGGACAAGCCCATTTTATACGGCCTGCAGAACCTGACCCGGGAGAATCCGGCTCTGACGGCAGCGGATATTCCCGACTGCATTGTAATCTGCGACGAATTGGGCTGCGGTGTGGTTCCCATGGATCCGGAGGAACGGGCCTGGCGGGAACGTACCGGGCGGCTGTGCTGCCAGCTGGCCAAACGGGCCAGCCGTGTGGAGCGGGTGTTCTGCGGCATTGCCACGGTTTTGAAGGAGGAAACGCCATGTACCAACGGCTGACTGTGCCCACGGAACATGGCTACGAGGCCGACGGCCTCATGGCCGTGGAGCGCCTGGGCCGCCTGGAGGACGCCATTGGGCGGCTCCAGACGGAGTACGACCAGACCCTGGAGGCTCTGGAACGGCTCTCGGCCCAGGGCAAGGAAAAAACCGCCACCTACCGCCAGCTCTGGAGCAACAAAATGACCCTGCGGGAACTTTTGTTAAGACTGAACTGCGGCTGAAATGTCAACGGAGCGATAACTAAATATTGACATTGGAGATGGTGAGAGCTACAATATAGTATCATATATTTGCAGCACTTTCCGTTTCTTTATTTGTGCAGTGAGTTGAACCACCGAAACGGGCCGGCCCGTTTCCACTCTGCGTACGCAGAGTGATTGCTTTGTCAAATCTGAAAGTGCTCGTTGCTTTCATTTGAAATATTCAAAAAGGAGAAAGAAGTATGAACAAGCATTTGTCCAAGCGTCTGCTTTCTTTGATGCTTGCCGTTGCGCTGTGCGTGGGCCTTGTGCTTCCCGCAGCCGCTGCCGGAGCTTCCGACAACGCAGCCAACGTCACATTTGAGAAAGTGGACAACGATGCTGTTTCTGTCAAGCCTGTCGAGAGAGAGGAAGTTACAGAAACACCGGAGCCGGCGCCCTATGCCGATACGGAAACCGTCCGTGTTTCCATCGTGCTGAGCGGCGAATCCACCATCAAAAAAGCTGGTTCGACGGAGAATATCGCCGCCAACGCCAGCGCGATGGCCTACCGTGCCACCCTGGAAACGGTGCAGGATATGCGCATTGCATCCATTTCCAAGGTAATCGGCGAGCCTCTGGATGTGGTGCAGCAGCTGACTCTGGTTGCCAACATCATTTCCGCCAACGTGGAATACGGCCAGATCGAGGCCATTGAACGCGTACCCGGTGTTGTGGACGTCGTGATCGAGACCCGCTATGAGCCTGCTGTGGTGAACACAGAGGAAGCTGCGGATCCCAACATGGCCACCTCCGGCAAACAGATCGGCTCTGCCGCTGCCTGGGCCGACGGTTATACCGGCGCCGGCAGCCGTATTGCCATTATCGATACCGGCCTGGATATCGACCACCAGAGCTTCACCGCCGGCGGCTTTGAGTACTCTCTGGCTTATCTGGCCGGCAAGGCCGGCAAGACCGTGGACGAGTACAAGGCCGGTCTGAATTTGCTGGATGCAGACGAGATTGCTGCAGTCGCCGATCAGCTCCATGTTACGGCGGCCGCTTCCGGCCTCTACCGCAACAGCAAGGTTCCCTTTGCCTACAACTATGTGGATGAGGACCTGGATATTGTACATATCAATGACACGCAGGGTGAGCATGGCTCCCATGTGGCTGGTATTGCCACCGCCAACGCCTATGTGCCCAGCGGCGACACCTATGTCCATGCGCTGGAAGCTGTTAATGTGCAGGGCGTTGCACCCGATGCCCAGCTGATGGTCATGAAGGTCTTCGGCAAGGGCGGCGGCGCCTATGACTCCGATTACATGGTCGCCATTGAAGACGCCATCATTCTGAATGCCGATTCCGTGAACCTCTCCCTGGGCTCCGGCAACCCCGGCATGTCCCGGAACAGCAATGAGATCTACCAGAACATTCTGGACGATCTGCAGAACTGTGGGACGGTCGTCGTCATGTCTGCCGGCAACTCCGGCAGCTGGGTTGAGAATGCCCAGAACCTCGGCTATCTGTACGCAGATGACGTCAGCATGGATACCGCCGGTTCTCCCGGTTCCTACACCAACTCCCTGTCTGTTGCTTCCGTGGATAACGACGGTGCCACCGGCGCTTACTTCATGGCGGGCGACGAGATGGTGCTCTATAATGAGACCGCCTATACCAACGAGCCTCTGGCCACTCTGGACGGCGTGCAAGACTATGTCTTCATCGACGGCATGGGCACCGAGACCGATTGGGATGCCGTGGGCGAAGCGCTGACCGGTAAGATTGCGTTCTGCTCCCGCGGCTCCATCTCCTTCTCTCAGAAGGCTGAATTTGCGGTGGCTGCCGGCGCCATTGCAACGATTATCTACAACAACCAGGCCGGCGTGATCAACATGGATCTGTCTGATTACAAGCAGACGGCTCCCGCTGTTTCCATCACGCAGGCCGATGGTGCCGCAGTGAAGGCTGCTTCCACGGCTGTGACCGACAGCGAAGGCAATGTGCTGTATTACACGGGCACCATCAACATTGCTGATGGCGTTGGCAGTGCCCAGTATAACAGCGATTACTACACCATGAGCAGCTTCTCCTCCTGGGGCGTTCCCGGCAGCCTGGAGCTGAAGCCTGAGATCACCGCCCCCGGCGGCAGCATCTATTCCGTGAACGGCACGCACAAGGATGCGGCCAACGGCCCTGTCCTGGGCAGCACCACTGCCTATGAAAACATGTCCGGTACCTCCATGGCTGCTCCCCAGGTCACTGGTATGGCTGCTGTGGTGGGACAGTATATCCGTGAGAATGGTCTGGAAGAAAAGACCGGCCTGTCTGCCCGCCAGCTGGCTATGTCTCTGCTGATGTCCACGGCTGTTCCCATGATCGACGGGAATAGCGGCTGCTACTATCCTGTCCTGCAGCAGGGCTCCGGCCTGGCCAATGTGGGCGCCGCAGTTTCTGCCAAGTCCTACATCCTGATGGGTGAAGACGCCACCGCTTCCGCGGCGGACGGCAAGGTCAAGGTTGAACTGGGCGACGATCCCGACCTGACCGGCAAGTACACCTTCTCCTTCTCCGTCAACAACCTGACGGACGAGCCTCAGTCCTATGCCCTGAGCGCTGATTTCTTCACGCAGGATCTGTTTATGTACTATGCCAACGGCAACCAGAGCATGGATCAGTTGGCATACTATATGGATACCGTAGGTTTCTCCCTGCCCGTTGTTGTCAGCTGGGTTGTGGACGGCAAGACCTTGTCCGGCGATTCCACCGACGGTCTGATTGACATGGACTTCAACGGCGACGGTACCATCACCGAGGCCGACGGTCAGGCTCTGCTGGACTATGCCACCGGCGCCAGAGAGACGCTGTCCAACCAGGACAATGCCGATCTGAATGGCGACGGCAGCATCAACACCTATGATGCATACCTGTTCTTCAACAAGTTCAATGCCGGCGCTCTGGTGGTTCCTGCCAACGGCAGCGTCAATGTGACCGCAACCGTGGAACTGACTGACGCATGGGATGAGTACCTGGCAGTGGCCGGGAACGGCATCTATGTGGAAGGCTATGTCTTTGTGGACTCCCTGAGCACTGCGGAAGGCGTGAAGGGCGAAACCCACTCCATCCCCGTGCTGGGCTTCTACGGCAACTGGTCCGATCCCTCCATGTTCGAAGTTGGCAGCTACCCCGAGTATGCAGCCGGCGACGAATACCGCATCCCCTATCTGGGTAAGGCCGATGCCAATGCTTGGCTCATTACCTATGCGAACGAGCCCCGCAGCACCTATGCATTCGGCGGCAACCCCCTGGTGCCCGACAGCACCTATATGCCCGAGCGCAACGCCATCAACAGCGAAAACGGCGACAGCATCAGCAAGGTGCAGTTCACTTCTATCCGGAATGCCAGCGCTTCCAGATATGCTGCTGTGAACGAGACCACCAATGAGCTGCTGGCTGAAGGCCTGCCCGGCGTTGCTGTCTATAGCGCCTACTACTATGTCAATGGCGGCGCCTGGAAGAATACCGGCTATTCTCTGAACACCAAGTTTGTTCCCAAGGGCATTGAAGAAGGCAACCAGCTGAAGCTCTCCCTGACACTGGTTCCCGAGTACTATGGCGAGGGCGATGCGATTGACTGGGATGCCCTGGGTGAAGGCGCGACCTTCTCCGTGCCCATGGTGGTGGACAACACTGCCCCTGAGCTGAAGGATGTCTCCGTCAGCCTGACCGGCAACACCATGACCGTGACTGCTTCCGATAACCAGTACGTCGCGGCTGTGGCCCTGTACAACAAGGCCGGCACCAAGGTTTACACCTTTACCGGCGCCAAGCAGGACATCGCCCCCGGCGAAACTGCGGAGTATGTCATGGATCTCAGCGAGGTCAACGGCTCCAGATTCCTGGTGCAGGTGTTTGACTACGCCATGAACGCGGCTACCTATGTCATCGAGATGCAGATCGGTGAAAAGGAACCCATGCCCGAGATGATCGCGTTCGATCTGGATGAAAATTACTGGACGACCTTCACCAAGGACACGACCTATTCTGAAATTTCGGCCTATTCGCCCACCAGCAACACCTTCGTGGCTGCCACCATCGTGGACCATCTGGTTCTGGCCGGCACCATGGACGGCGACCTGTACGTCATGCCCGAGGACGACCTGACCGATGAAACGATGATCGCCAATATGGGCGCTGTTGTGACCGATATGGCGTACAACAAGGCCGACGGCAATGTCTACGGCGTTACCAACGGCTATCTGGTGACCGTGGATAAGCTGACCGGCGAACTGGGCGTTGTCGGTGAAATCGGAGTCGTGACCAACACCCTGGCCTGCGATGCCAACGGCACCTTCTACTGCAACAAGTACGGCAGCGGTGAGGTTTACTCCTTCACCCTGGACACCATTGCTGAGCCCGAGCTGCTGGTTGCCACCAACCTGCGTACTTCTCAGTACATCCAGGCCATGGAGATCAACCCCAACAACGGCATGCTCTGCTGGAACAGCTACTATTCTGTGAGCTTCTTGGGTTTCACCTTCGGCTACAGCTACTATTATGAGATTGATACCGCGACCGGTGAATACACCAGATACAACGACCTGTGGGATGAGATGGCTGCTCTGATCATTCCCGAAAAGACCTCCGGAGGCAGCGGCTGGACCGAGCCCACGGACAAGGTCAGCGGCGTTCAGATCTCCGAAGAGCAGATCACCCTGCTGAAGGGCAGCAGCGCGACCCTGACTGCCACGGTGCAGCCCTGGACCGCCACGGACCGGACCGTCACCTGGACCACCGCCGATGCGTCCATCGCAACGGTCGATCAGAAGGGTGTTGTGACTGCTGTTGCCCCCGGCACCACCACGGTGACTGCAACCTCCAACCTGGATCCCACGGTATCCACCTCCTGCACGGTGACGGTGGAACTGCTGGATGTGACTGTCCACGGCATGCTGCAGGATGCGGAAGGCAAGCTCCAGACCTTCGACTGGAACTTTGCGACCGACAAGACCTGGACTGGCGGACAGAAGTTTGAAGGCAATATCATTTCTGCTGCAGCTACCGGCAAGGGAACGGCCTATGCCACCAGCAGCAGCGGCGATACCATTGTCAGCCTGGATCTGACCACCGGTGAGACTGCAACCGTTGGCGCTGCACCTGTTCCCAATTCGGATATGGCATTCAGCGAGTTCTCCACCGAGGAGCAGGATCTGCTCGAAGCAGTTTTCTACTACTACTATCTGCCTGCGAAGGATCCCGCCAACATTACCGACTCCGCGTTCGACTTCTCCAACCACCTCTCCCAGTATACCGGAGGCAGCGAGTTTGTCGGTGTTGCAACGGATGGCTGGACTACCTATAACGGCTATGACGCCGAGATCGTGTATCTGCTGGACAATGCCGGATACATCTGGCAGCTGAAGGTCTACGAAAAAACTGAGGGCTCCTACAGCTGCGGCATCAGCTTCATCCCCACGGATCTGGTTGACGCCGGCTATGAGATGACCTATGACAGCGACGAGAACACACTGTCCTCTCTGGCTGTCGGCGAAGGCGGCTGCCTGTACTTCTCCGGCTTCAACGGCGATACCAACGTCATCTACCGGCTGAAGTATAACGCCGCTGCCAAGGCATTTGAGGCAATTGCTGTCGGCGATGTGGGCGCAGACGCCTGGCCCGCAGTCCTGTTCAATGCAACCAGCAATGAAACTGCCGATGGCGCCGCCATCGAGGCTCTGGCTGTTGAGGATACGGCTACTGCCGAATCTGTTGAGATTTCTGCTGAAGAAATGATCGCGGCAGCCAGCGTGAAGTCCCCGATGACCATGAACTTCACGTCCAAGAAGGTTGTTGACAACAGCCGGAAGGACAGCACCGCTGCGGAACAGACCTCCGAGCCTGTTACCGGCGGCCTGAACTCCGTCGTTTCCTACAACAAGACCGCCACCGAGCGCCCCGTGATGCCCCTGTCTGAGGGCACCGTCAGCGATGACGAAAGCACCGTCACCCTGGACGTGACTGCCTGGAATGCCGAGGGTGTGGAGATCGACACGAAGAATGGTCTTGTGTACGTCGGCTATAACCCCGACTCCCTGGAGCTGGTAAGCTTTGTCCCGCAGACCCAGTATTCCTCCTGGAAGGAAATCCCCCGCGATGAATTTGCAGATGCCAATGAAATCGTATTTGGTTATGTGGATCTCGAAGGTATCCCGGCAGGCGCTCCCATTGCCAAGGTGACCTTCAAGGTTCTCAACAGTGAGAATCCCAACCTGGTTGTCATCCATAGTGAAGCCAATGAGGATACGGATTTCTCCAAGCTGGAATTCATTTCCGTGATTGACCAGTTCGACCATGACAACACCGAGGTCAGAGATGCCAAGGAAGCCACCTGCACCGAACCCGGCTACACCGGCGATACCTACTGCAAGGACTGCGGCAAGCTGGTTGAAGAGGGTGAGGAAATCCCCGCTCTGGGTCATGACTGGGGCGAATGGGTTGAGACCGTCAGCCCGACCGCAACTGAGCCCGGCTATGAGATGCGCACCTGCAAGCGCTGCGGCGTCGATGAGTGCAGAGAGATCCCTGCCAAGGGTGAGCCCATCCCGATCTATCCTCCCATCGAGCCGCCTACGCTGCCTGCCGGAACTCCCAGTGCTTCCGTGAAGGATGACATGCCCTTCGTGGACGTGAAGCCCGGCGATTGGTTCTACAAGGATGTGGAATATGTCTGGTCCAACGGCCTGATGAAGGGCGTGGACGACACCCACTTTGGCCCCAACGGCGCTCTGACCCGCGGCATGATCGTCACCATCCTGTATCGTATGGAGAACGAACCCGCTGTCCGTACCGAAGGCACCTTCTCCGATGTGGCCCTGGCCGACTGGTTCGGACCCGCTGTGGAATGGGCCGCCAAGAACGGCATTGTCAACGGCTATGACAACGGCAAGTTCGGCCCCAACGACAACATTACCCGCGAGCAGCTGGCCGCCATCCTGTACCGCTATGCGAAGTACAAGGGCTATGACGTCTCCGTGGGTGAGGACACCAACATCCTCAGCTACGAAGATGCCGAAAGCGTCTCCGAGTACGCAATTCCCGCTCTGCAGTGGGCCTGCGGCGAAGGCCTGATTAACGGCGCCGACGGCAAGCTGATGCCCACTTCCAGCGCAACCCGCGCTCAGGTTGCCGCCATCATCCACCGCTTCCTGGAAGGCAGATAACCTGATATTTCACGCAAAAATCCCCGACCTATGTCGGGGATTTTTGCTGTTTTTCTTCCTGCGAAAACCATAAAACGAACACAAAACAATCCCGGTCAGGGGAGAGACCGTCGAGTGGGCATGTATCCGGCTCTGTCGTTTCCTCAATATGACGGCGGAAATTCTCCGGATATTGGGCATACTAAGGATAAACGATGGAAAGGAGCCGGAAACATGGCAGCGATGAACATGACAAAAGAGCAGTTTGAACAGGCGGTGGGCGGGGAAAAACCTGTCCTGGTGGATTATTGGGCGCCCTGGTGCGGTTACTGCCGCAGAATCGCCCCTGCCTATGAAAAAATTGCTGAGACCTACGAAGACAAACTGATTGTGGCAAAGGTGAACATCGATGAGGCGCCGCAGTTGGCTGCGGCGGAAGGGATTGAGGTAATCCCGACTCTGGTGCTCTACCGGAACGGAAAGGCCGCCGCTTCGGTGGTGGCCCCGGAATCCAAAGCGGCGATGGAGCAGTTCCTCCGCGAAAATCTGGAGAAGCAGGAATCCGGCGTATGAACCGGCGTATTTACGACATGGTGGTCATCGGCGGAGGCCCCGGTGGCTATACGGCGGCGCTGTATGCGGCCAGAGCGGGACTGGACACCGTTGTGCTGGAGCAGCTCTCCGCCGGAGGCCAGATGGCGCTGACCCATCAGATCGACAACTATCCGGGATTTGAAGACGGCGTTGACGGCTTTGCCCTGGCGGAGAAGATGCAGCGGCAAGCCGAACGTTTTGGCGCCCACACGGAATATGCCGAGGTCAGAAAGCTGGATCTCGCCGCCCGGCCCAGAGTCATCGAAACCAGCGAGGGCGTCTATTATGGCAAAACCGTGGTGCTGGCTACAGGAGCAGGCCCCAGAGAGCTGGGCCTTCCCATGGAAAAGGAACTGACGGGCCGGGGTGTTGCTTACTGCGCCGCCTGCGATGGGATGCGTTACCGGGGAAAGACGGTTGCGGTTGTGGGCGGCGGGAATTCCGCAGCGTCAGATGCGCTGCTCCTGAGCCGGATTGCAAAGAAGGTCATCCTCATCCACCGGCGGGATACGCTCCGTGCAGAGAAGGCCTGCCAAAAACCGCTGATGGAGGCGGAAAATGTGGAATTTCTCTGGAACCGTGTGGTGACGGGACTGCTTCACGACGGAAAGCTTACCGGTCTGCGGCTGACGGACAGGACAACCGGGGAGGAATCCACCGTGGAAGCCGACGGCTTGTTCATCAGCATTGGCAGAAAGCCAGCCACGGATCTGGTCCGTGGCTGGCTGGAGCTGGATGCGGACGGTTACGTTGCGGCGGGGGAAACCACGGAAACCGGACTCCCCGGCGTCTACGCCGTGGGCGATGTGAGAGCAAAAAAACTCCGGCAGATCATTACAGCGGCGGCAGACGGCGCTGTGGCCGCCCACATGGCGGAAGAATATCTGCTGCATGGAAATCAGACCGGGGATTCTGCGTACAGCTTCGAAAAGAACTGAAATCAAGGGGCCGCCTCAAATGATTTCAGAACGCCATGCCATGGTTTTTGACCGGAAAAAGAAAAAAGTTGGGGGCCGCAAAGGGCCCCCAAGGGAGTTTTATTCCACCGTGACGCTCTTGGCCAGGTTCCGCGGCTTATCCACGTCGCAGCCACGCATCAGGGCCACATAGTAGGCGAAGGTCTGCAGCACCACCACCGACAGGCTGGGCTGGTACAGCAGCTCCGTTCTGGGAATCAGGATGGCGCTGTCCATGGTCTTGGCGATTTCACCGGCCAGATCCTCAATGGTGACGCCCAGCACATCGGCGCCCCGGGCCTTGACCTCCTTGACGTTGGACATGGTCTTGTCGAAGAGCTTGGGGTTGGTGGCCGTGGCTACCACCAGGGTGCCGTCCTCGATCAGAGAGATGGGGCCGTGCTTCAGCTCACCGGCGGCGTAGGCTTCCGAGTGAATATAGGCGATTTCCTTCAGCTTCAGGCTGCCCTCCAGGCAGGTGGCGCTGTCCAGATGGCGGCCGATGAAGAAAACGTCGTGGTTGTTGAAATACTGGGAGGCGTAGTACTGAATCTGCTGGATGGTCTCCGGGGCGATGACCCGTTCAATTTGATCCGGCAGGGCCAGCAGATCGGCCAGCAGCTGGTCATAGCGCGCCTGGGGCAGGGTGTGCAGAGCCTGGGCGATGTACAGGGCCAGCAGGTACATGACGGACAGCTGGGTGGAGAAGGCCTTGGTGGTGGCCACGGCGATCTCCGGGCCGGCCCAGGTGTAGAGCACGTCGTCGGCGGTTTTGGCAATGGAGCTGCCCACCACGTTGACGATGGCCAGAGTCCGGGCGCCCCGGCGCTTGGCTTCCCGCAGAGCTGCCAGGGTGTCGGCGGTTTCACCGGACTGGCTGATGATGACCACCAGGGTGGTATCGTCCAGCACCGGATCGGCATAGCGGAATTCCGAGGCCAGCACCGGCTCCACCGGCACCTGGCAGAGATTTTCAATGATGTATTTGCCGTGGATGCCCACATAGTAGGCGGAGCCGCAGGCCACGATGTAGATCCGTTTCAGGTGCTCCAGATAGGTGTCCGGCAGCTGAATGTCGTCCAGTACCACCCGGCCATCCCTGATTCTGGGGTGGATTGTGTCCCGGACGGCCTTGGGCTGCTCGTGGATTTCCTTGAGCATAAAGTGGGCGTAGCCGCCCTTTTCCGCAGCCGACAGCTCCCAGGAGACGTGCTCCGGCTGCTTCTGGATGTGCTCGCCGAACTGGTCGTAGAAGTGGACGCTGTCCTTGTCCATGACCAGCAGATCGCCGTCGTTGAGATAGACCACGTCCCGGGTGTATTTCAGAATGGCCGGCACGTCGGAAGCGATGAAGTTGCAGCCCTGGCCGTAGCCGAAGATCAGGGGGCTGTCTTTCTTGACGCCGATGATGGTGTCGGGGTAGTCCCGGCACAGAACGCCCAGGGCGTAGCTGCCCTCCACGCGGCTGACGGCCTTCTGGACGGCGTCTTTGAAATCGCAGCCCATGTCGTAATAGAACTCAATGAGGTTGGCCACGACTTCCGTGTCGGTCTCCGAGTGGAATTTTTTGCCCCGGGCCATGAGCAGCTCCTTGAGCTCCAGATAGTTTTCGATGATGCCGTTGTGAACCACAGCGATTTTGCCGCTGTCGGCCATATGGGGATGGCTGTTGGTATCCGAGGGAGCGCCGTGGGTGGCCCAGCGGGTGTGGCCGATGCCCACGCAGCCGTGGAGGGCCTTGCCGCCGTCGGTCAGGTCAATGAGAGCCTGCAGGCGCCCTTTGGCCTTGGCGACCTTGAGTACGCCCTCGTCAAACACGCAGACGCCGGCGGAGTCGTAACCACGATATTCCAGCTTGGAAAGTCCGTCCAGCAGAATGGGAGCAGCCTGCTCCTGTCCAACATATCCTACAATACCGCACATAAATGATAAATCCTCCTGATCTTAGTCTGAAATGGGCAGAATAACCCCATTTCGGTTCATCAAAAGGACAAACTCGCAGCAGATCTGTCGCTTTTCTTCCCGGTCACAGCCCCTCTGTTTTGCGGTCGCCCGCATATTTCTGACTGTGTCACACTGCCGGGGGCAGCGGGAGCGCATCCGCCGAATGTTCGATCACGCTCCGCCTCGTCGTCCTGCCGGAGCAGGCACTGGCGCTTGTGATGAGCCGAGGCCCATGAATCCTCCTTTCGTTCTGCGATATCTATGATATCCCCTATGTAAACGCTGATTCAAACGCATGTCATTGCGAGGAAGCCGTGTGACGCGGCAATCCGTTCTCCTGGCAGATGGTTTCTCAGGCGACCGCAGGTCGCCCCTACAGATGTAGGGCGCGACGACCCCGGCGCGCCGGGGCAGTTGGATGAGGGAGGCAACTGCCTGCACAAGCGAGGATTGACACGGAAGGAAAAAACAGCGGTTACCTATGGGGAATCAAACAAACTGATTTGGCCGGAAACCAGGGCACGAAGGCTTTCCAGCCTATGCACGGGGACAGCGCCCCGTTCCTCCAATGCCGCCATGGCCGGGGAGCCGTCGGCAAAGACGTACAGCTCCGACCAGCGGCGGCGGAGGTTCTCCAGGCAGCCCTGCCAGGTGCCGCCGGAGCCGAACGTGCACTGGGCCGCCAGGGTTTTCTCCCCCAGCATATGGATCAGTCCGTTTCGGTGAAGCGCCCGGGCGGGGGAGAAGGGGCAATCGTAGCCCCCTTCGCTGAGATACAGGGTGTTTGCCTGGGGCGGGTGCGCGGTCAGCAGATCGGCCACAAAAATCACGCAGGAGCCGCCATGCTCCAGACAGGCGTTCTGGGCGGTCAGATCGGCGCCCTGGGCGCCGCCGGACACCAAAACCAGACCCTCCCGGGCGGCAAGTCTGCCTGCCTGCCGGGCAAAGGCCTCATTTTCCGGCAGAAGCTGCCGGGAGCCCACCACAGCCACAGCAGGGCGGCGCAGCAGAGACACGTCGCCCCGGTAAAACAGCACCGGCGCGCTGGCCTCCTGCCCCATCTGCCGCAGACGGTCGGGGTAGGCGGGGGAGAGCCGGGTCAAAGGCTGAATCTCCTGCGCCTGCCCCCGGGCCACATAGTCCCGCAGACGGGAGGTGCGGCGCAAAAGCCCCAGGATCCGGCCGGCCTGGTCATCGTCATAGCCCAGCTGCCGCAGCGCAGCCGCTGAAAGCTCCGCCAGGGGATCGCCGTCCATAGAGGAAGTACGCACCCGGCGGCCCAGCTCCCGGAACTGAGCGGTGGTCAGGGGCCGGCTGTCCGGGTCGCCCAGCTGGCAGCAAAGCAGCAGGACGCCCTCTTCCGCGGCGGTCACCGGAATTTCTTCCGCACCGGCGGCTTTTTGACCTCATCGTCCACCAGCAGATCGCCCTCAATGAACTTCATGGGGCGGACAGTGAAGTGAGAGTATTTGGCGATTTCGTCCAGCTTGGCCTTCTCCGGGAAGTTGCCCAGAATGGACCAGGCCGCGCCCTTGCGCTTGGCCCGGCCGGTACGGCCGATGCGGTGGATATAGTATTCATTCTCCTCCGGCACGTCGAAGTTGATGACGCAGTCCACGTCGTCCACGTCGATGCCCCGGGAGGCCACGTCCGTGGCGATGAGCACCGACAGCTTGCCGTCCTTGAAGGTTTTCATGGTCTTTTCCCGGACGGCCTGGCGGATGTCGCCGTGGATGCAGTCGGCATCCAGACCGGCCCGGCGCAGATCGTCGCTGAGCCGTTGGCACATGTGCTTGGTGTTGCAGAACACGATGACACGCTCATACTGCATGGCCCGGATGAGCCGCAGGGTGGTTTCCGTCTTTTCCAGCGGGGGAACGGTCAGGGAGTACTGGTCGATGTCCGGCTTGTTGTCCTGGTCGGCGGGGACGGTGATCTCCACCTCGTCCCGCTGGTACATCCAGCTGACGGTCATGACCTCCTGGGAGATGGTGGCGGAGAACAGGCCCATGCTCTTTTTGTTCTTGAGCTTGTCCAGGATATGGGTCACATCCTTGAAGAAGCCCATGTCCAGCATCCGGTCGGCCTCGTCCAGCACCACGGTGTGAACCTTGTCCAGCCGCAGGTTCTTGCGGTTGTAGTGATCCATGAGACGGCCCGGCGTGGCCACCACGATCTGGGGATGGGCGTTCAGGGCCTTGACCTGGGGCTCCATCCGCTGGCCGCCGTAGACCACGGCCACCCGGATGTTTTTATAATAGCGCAGCAGGCCCCGCAGCTCGTCGCAGATCTGGATGGCCAGCTCCCGGGTGGGGGCCAGCACCAGACCCTGCAGATCCTCGGACTCCGCGTCGATGTGCTCGATCATGGGGATGCCGAAGGCAAAGGTCTTGCCAGTGCCGGTGGGGGCCTTGGCAATGACGTCCTTCCACTGCAGGAAGGGCGGAATGGCCTCCGCCTGAACCCGGGTGGGATAGCCGTAGCCTTTCTTTTCCAGGGCCTTCAAAATCTCTTCGGACAGGCCCAGATCCTTGAAAGTCAGTTCTTGTTCCATGGTTTGTTTCCTTTGTCTGAAATTTCATTTATTATACCAGAGTATGGGGGGATTTGCAACTGGTGTGATTTTTCGTCAAAATCACAAGAAGCGGCGGAAAATATTTCGGCGGTCTGTGCTTTTTGTCTTGATTTTTTCGAAGCGGTGGAGTAGAATAAAAGCACAATCAAAGATTGGTAGCTGTAACGAAGTGTTTCGCACACGGGCTGCAACTATCACTCGGCTTTGCTTCGAGTGTACTGAATCCCCATGGGATTTGGTGCATTTTTTGTTTTTCTGAAAAGGAGGTCATTTCATGCAGTTACTCACCAACGGACGGCTCATCACCCGGGATCCGGCCAAGCCCTATTTCGAAAAAGGCGCTGTGGCCTTTGAAGGTACGAAAATCACCGAGGTCGGCGAGGAAGCGGCCCTGCGGGCCAAATACCCGGACGCCAGGATCATCGACGCCAAGGGCGGCGTCATTATGCCGGCCTTCATCAACGCCCATACCCACATCTACTCCGCCCTGGCCCGGGGCCTTGCCATCGTGGGCAACAATCCCACCAATTTCTATGAAGTCCTGGACGGCACCTGGTGGGCCATCGACCGGAAACTGACCCTGGCCGGTACCAAGGCCTCCGCCGATGCACTGTACCTGGACTGCATCAAGCAGGGCGTCACCACCATCTTTGACCACCACGCCTCCTACTGTGAGATTCCCGGTTCTCTGTTCAAAATCGCGGAATCTGCCAGGGAGTTCGGCATCCGCAGCTGCCTGTGCTACGAGGTCTCCGACCGGGACGGCGAAGAGAAGTGCCTCCAGGGCATTCAGGAGAACGCCGACTTTATTACTTACTGTGAAAAAGAGCAGGATCCCATGCTCAAGGCCATGTTCGGCGGCCACGCCCTGTTCACCATCTCCGACAAGACCTTTGACCGCATGGTGGCCGCCAACAACGGCCGTACGGGCTACCATATTCATGTGTCCGAGGGCATGAACGACGTCTACGACAGCCTGCAAAACTACGGCCGCCGTCCGGTGCAGCGGCTGCAGGATCACGGAATCTTGGGCCCCAAGACCATCCTGGGCCACTGCATCCACGTCAACAGCGCGGAAATCGAGATCATCAAGTCCACGGACACCATGGTGGTCAACAACCCCGAGTCCAACATGGGCAACGCCGTGGGCATCTGCCCGGTGCTGCCGCTGTACAAGAACGGCATTCTCCTGGGCATGGGCACCGATGCCTATACCAACGACATGCTGGAGTCCCTGAAGGTGGCGTTGTGCTCCCAGCGGTCCAACGCCTGCCTTCCCAACGTGGCCTGGTGCGAGGTCACGGATATGCTCTTCAAGAACAACGCCAGGATCGGCGCCCGGTACTTCCCCGATGAGCTGGGCGTTCTGAAGGCCGGCGCCGCGGCGGACATCATCGTCATGGACTACAAGCCCTATACGCCCTTCTCCGACGCCAACATCGACGGCCATATGATCTTCGGCATGACCGGCCGCCAGTGCCAGACCACCATCGGCAACGGCAAGGTTCTCATGCTGGACCGCCAGCTGGTGGGTGTGGACGAGGAAGCCATCAACGCCCATATTCTGGAGGAAGCCAAGAAGCTGTGGGGCGCGCTGAACCACTGCGAGTATTGACAAAACGCATTTACTGGACGTGCCGCGGCGAACAAAAACTGCCGTAGGGGCGGCTATTAGCCGCCCGCGATCCGAAACCAGGTTTCAACAGGCGGCTGATAGCCGCCCCTACGCCCACTTTGACATACGTTCTAATCAGATATACTGACCATCATCGAGATGAACGGAGGTAATAACCATGAGTGAACTGATGATCCCCATCCCCTTTGAGCAGCTGATGACCTGGATTGCCACGGAATATCAGCGGGACGGCTCCGTATTCGGCGTCCACCGGCCCTATGTGGCAGGGGAGAAGAAGCTGCCGATTTTCGGCAAGGAATATATCGAAACGCCCTTCGGCCCCGCCGCCGGTCCCAATACCCAGCTGGCCCAGAATATTGTGGCCTCCTATTTTGCCGGCGCCCGGTTCTTTGAGCTGAAAACCGTCCAGAAGATGGACGGCGCCGAGCTGGCGGCCTGCGTCAACCGGCCCTGCATTCTGGCCGAGGACGAGTGCTACAACTGCGAGTGGTCCACGGAGCTGTATGTGCCCCAGGCCTATGAGGAATATGTGAAGGCCTGGTGCGCCTGTAAGATGCTGGCCAAGGTCTACGGCCTGGGCGATCCCAACGGCTTTGTGTTCAATATGTCCGTGGGCTACGATCTGGCGGGCATCCGGGGCGAGAAGATCGACAAGTACATCGAGGGCATGAAAAACGCCTCCACGGAGCCCATCTGGGCCGAGTGCATGGAGGTGCTCCACCGGATGTATCCCGGCTACGGCGACTTCATTGACTCCATCTCGCCCCAGGTCTCCAATTCCGTCACCGTCTCCACCCTCCACGGCTGCCCGCCGTCGGAGATCGAGGCCATCGCCTCCTATCTGATTACGGAGAAGAACCTGCACACCTTCGTCAAGTGCAACCCCACCATCCTGGGCTACCAGTCCGCCCGATCGATTCTGGACGGCATGGGCTACGACTATATCCAGTTCGGCGAGTTCCACTTCAATGACGACCTGCAGTACGCCGACGCCATCCCCATGTTCCACCGCCTGCAGGAGCTGGCGGCGTCCCGGGATCTGGAATTCGGCCTGAAGCTGTCCAACACCTTCCCCGTGGACGTGAAGCAGAATGAGCTGCCCTCGGAAGAGATGTACATGGCCGGCAAGTCCCTGTTCCCCCTGACCATTGAGATGGCCAACCGCATCGGCCGGGACTTCGGCGGCAAGCTGCGCCTGAGCTACTCCGGCGGCGCGGACTACTTCAATATTGACAAGATCTTCGCCTGCGGCATCTGGCCCATCACCATGGCCACCACGGAGCTGAAGCCCGGCGGCTACCAGCGGTTCAAGCAGATCGGCGAAAAGCTGGAGCAGATGGACTTCAAGCCCTTCACCGGCGTGGATACGGAGCAGGTGGCGGCCCTGTCCCTGGCGGCCCGCCGGGATCCCCTCCACCAGAAGGCCGTCAAGCCCCTGCCCCGGCGGAAGCTCTACGAAAAAGTGCCGCTGCTGGACTGCAACACGGCCCCCTGCAAGGGCGGCTGCCCCATTGGACAGGATATTCCCGAGTATACGGAGCTCTGCCGCCTGGGCAAGTACGAAGCGGCCCTGCGGCTGATTCTGGAGAAGAACCCCCTGCCCTTTATCACCGGCACCATCTGCGCCCACCACTGCATGGACAAGTGCACCCGGAATTTCTATGACCGTCCGGTGCAGATCCGGGCCACCAAGCTGGTGGCGGCAGAGCGGGGCTATGACGCGGTGCTGCCCACCCTGGTTCCGGCCAAGCGGCGTCCCGGCGTCAAGGCTGCCATTGTGGGCGGCGGCCCCACCGGTATGGCGGCAGCCCACTTCCTGGCCAGAGAGGGCGTGGAGACCACCCTCTTTGAGCGGGAGGACAGCCTGGGCGGTATCGTCCGCCATGTGATTCCCGAATTCCGCATCTCCCATGCCGCCATCGACAAGGACGCCGCCATGCTGGAGAAGCTGGGCGTGGACATCCGCCTGAACACCGAGGCCCCCTCCGTGGCAGAGCTGAAGGCCCAGGGCTATACCCACATTCTCTTTGCCGTGGGCGCCTGGAAGGCCGGAAAACTGGAGATTCCCGGCAATGTGCAGCCGGTCATCGGCTGGCTCAAGGCCATCAAGGGCCTGAAGGGTCTGGAACTGGGCCATGTGGCCGTGGTCGGCGGCGGCAACACCGCCATGGACGCTGCCCGTGCCGCCCTGCGGGCCGGCGCCAAGTCCTCCACCCTGGTCTATCGCCGCACCAAAAAGTATATGCCTGCCGACGCCGAGGAGCTGGAGCTGGCCGTGGCCGACGGCGTGCGGTTCCTGGAGCTGGTGTCCCCGGTGAAGCAGGAGAACGGCAAGCTGCTGTGCAGGAAGATGGCTCTGGGCGATCCCGACGCTTCCGGCCGCCGCAAGCCCGTGGAGACCGGCGAGACCGTGGAAATTGACTGTGACATCGTGATCTCCGCCGTGGGCGAGCGGGTGGATGACACCGTGTTCCAGGCCAACGGCATCCAGCTGGACGCCAAGGGCCTGCCGGATCTGAAGACCAACGTGGAGGGCGTCTACGCCGCCGGCGACTGCTTCCGCGGTCCTGCCACGGCGGTGGAGGGCATCGCCGACGCCAGAGCCTTCGCCGATGCGGTGCTGCAGGCCTCCCGGGAGGTACATATTCCCAAAAAGGCCCGGGCCTCCCGCGCTGACGCCATTGCCAAAAAGGGCGTGCTGTGCCTGTCTGCCAAGTGCGAGGGCGACCGCTGCCTGAGCTGCAACGTGGTCTGCCAGTGCTGCGCCGACGTGTGCCCCAACCGGGCCAATGTGGTCATCGAGCTGCCGGACGGCCGCCATCAGATCCTCCACGTGGACCGGATGTGCAACGAATGCGGCAACTGCCAGGTGTTCTGCCCCTATGATTCCGCACCCTTTAAGGATAAGCTGACCCTGTTCCATGACCGGGCCGGTTTCGACGAGTCCCGGGAGAACAGCGGCTTCCTGCCTCTGGGCGGCCAGAAGGTGCTGGTGCGCCTGGGCGGCCGGGAGATGGAGTGCGACCTGTCCAAGAACAACGATCTGGATCCCGCCATGGAGGTCTTTATCCTGACGGTGCTGCGCAATTACGGCTATCTCATCGGATGATTTGACGCATGAACACCATCCCCACCTCATAGGATGTTCCATACGAGGAAAATGAGGTGGGGATATGGAACATTCAGCCAACCAAATTCTGCTGCGGGGCGCCCTGGCCGAGCTGCCCCAGCTTTCGCACGAGAACCACGACAAGCGGTTTTACCGCTTTCCCCTGGAGGTGGAGCGGCTCTCGGGCGCTGTGGACGTCCTGCCGGTGCTGGTGCCGGAGGACGTCCTGTGCGCTATGGATCTCTCCGGCGGCACCATGCTGGAGGTGTCGGGGCAGATCCGGACCTTCAACAGCCGCTCGTCAGCCGGCCGGCGGCTGGTCATTTCCGTCTATGCCGAGTCCCTGACCGCCTGTGAGGGAGAGCCTTGCAATGAGGTTTCCCTGACCGGAGCGGTCTGCAAGGAACCGGTCTACCGGCAGACGCCCCTGGGCCGGGAGATCTGCGACGTGATGCTGGCGGTAAACCGGCCCTATCATCGGGCGGACTACATTCCCTGTATTTTCTGGGGAAAGACGGCGCGGCTGGTGGGCGGGTGTGCCGTGGGAGACCTTCTCCAGCTGACCGGGCGGCTCCAGAGCCGCGAGTACATCAAGGTGCTGGGGGAGACCAGCCAGCGGCGCACCGCCTATGAGGTTTCGGCCATGACGGCGGAGGTTCTGTAGATTTTTTGCATTTTCTTGAAACCATACCGGATTTTGTTCGTCATAACAGGTAGAGGACCATTTAATCCGGAAAGGGGAATACCTATGAAACTGAAAAAGAGACAATTGCTTCTGGCCCTGACCCTGGTTTTGCTGCTGCTTCTGACCGCCTGCGGCGCGAACTCCAAGAGCTACGACATGAGCATGGAGGCTCCGGCGGCCGAACCCGAGGCGCCCATGGAAATGGCCGTCACCGAAGAAGCAAAGATGGAGATGGAGTACGGCAGCATCAGCACCGCCGACACAGCCGGAAGCGGCGAACCCATGTCCGTGGAAGAGGTGCAGGCCTACGCCGAGAAAATCATCTACTCCGGCCGGGTTTACCTGGAGACCACAGACTTTGATGACGCCCTGCGGGCCCTGGATCAGGCGGTGAAGGATTACAACGGCTTTGTCCAGGATTCCAACGTCAGCGGCAACACCCGCCGCAATGACGACGGCACCTTCCGGGTGGTGGACCGCTGGGCCACCTATGTGGTGCGGATTCCCACCGCGAAATTTGACGATTTCATGGCGATGGCCGACGGCATCGGAAACGTGACCAGTTCCAGCCGCACGGCCGAGAACGTCACCTCCCAGTACACCGACTATGAGGCCCGCCTCAGCAGCCTCCGGACCCAGGAGGAGCGGCTGCTGGCCATGCTGGAAAAGAGCGACGACCTGGAGAGCCTCATCAAGCTGGAGGAGCGGCTGTCCGAGGTCCGGTATGAGATCGAATACATCGAGCGCAGCCTGCGCGATCTGGATCAGCGGCTGACCTATTCCACCGTGACCCTGGAGCTGCAGGAGGTGGAGGTCTATACCCCCAGCGTTCCCGTGCAGCGCACCTTCGGGGAGAAGCTCTCCGATGCCTTTGCCGATGGCTGGGATGGATTTGTGCGGAGCCTGCAGCGCTTTATCATCGGCTTTGCCCGGAGCCTGCCCACGCTGGTGCTGCTGGCAGTGCTGACCGCGGCTGTTCTGCTGGCAGTCCGCCGCCTGCGCCGGAAAGCCAAGGCGAAGATCAACCCCGGCAAGCCCAAGAACGCGCCCGAGCAGGAAGATAAGCCGGAATAAGCCAAATGATTAAAAAAGGGCCTGTCGCAAAATTTCAAGTTTGCATAAAGGCAGGCCGCACCCAAAGCCTCCCCTGTGCAAGGGGAGGTGGCCCGAAGGGCCGGAGGGGTTGTGTGCAGGCAGCCGATGCCTGCAACGACCCCTCAGTCAGCCTTGCGGCTGACAGCTCCCCTTACGCAGGGGAGCCTTGGGGTGCGGTCACCATTTATGCATGCTGCGAATTTTGCGGCAGGCCCATTCTTTTGATTTTTCGCCCGCGACTTGTTTTTCCGGCGGGCCTTCGGTATAATATCGGTACACAAGCGAAAGGAGGGCTGCCTGTGTATCAGCCTCTGGCCGATGAACTGCGGCCGGTTTCCCTGGATGACGTCTGCGGGCAGGAGCATATCCTGGGGCCGGGTGGCCTGCTGCGCCGCATCATCGAAAGCGGAAAGATTCCGAATATGATCTTCTATGGCCCCTCCGGCGTGGGAAAGACCACCGTGGCCAACATCATTGCGGCCCGGACAAATCGCAAGCTCTGCCGGCTCAACGCCACCATGGCGTCCTCGGCCGACATCAAGGAAATTGTGTCCCAGCTGGACACCTTCCTGGCCCCCAACGGCATTCTGCTGTATCTGGACGAAATCCAGTATTTCACCAAAAAGCAGCAGCAGACGCTGCTGGAGCACATCGAAAACGGACGGATCACGCTCATTGCCTCCACCACGGAGAACCCCTATTTTTATGTGTATAACGCCATTTTGTCCCGGTCCACGGTCTTTGAATTCAAGGCCATCGACGCCCCGGCGGCGGCCAAGGCCATCCGGCGGGCCATTGGCTATATGGAGCAGAAAACCGGTCTGACGGCCCGGGTGGAGCCGGGCGCCCTGGAGCAGATGGCAGCCTCCTGCGGCGGCGATATCCGAAAGGCCATCAACGCGGTGGAGCTGCTGTTTTCCGCCGGCGCCGTGGAGGGAAACACCATTTCTCTGACCCTGGAAGACGCCCGCATGGCCTCCCAGCGGTCCGCCATGCGCTATGACCGGGAGGGCGACCAGCATTTTGACGTGGTCTCCGCCCTGATGAAGTCGCTGCGCGGCTCCGATCCGGACGCCGCCATGCACTATCTGGCCCGGCTCCTGGAGGCGGGGGATCTCCAGGGAGCCTGCCGGCGGATTCTCTGCTCTGCCAGTGAGGACATCGGCATGGCCTATCCCCAGGCCATCTCCATTGTCAAGGCCTGCGTGGATTCTGCCCTGCAGCTGGGCCTGCCGGAGGCAAGGCTGCCCCTGGCTCAGGCCTGCATTCTCCTGGCCACGGCGCCCAAGTCCAATTCCGTGCTCATGGCCATTGATGGAGCCCTGGCCGACGTCCGGGCCGGGATCACTGGCAGCCTGCCCCGGGAGCTGCAGAACGTCCACGCCGATGGAACCGGCTTTGAGCGGGAGCAGGGCTACCGCTATCCCCATGACTACCCGGGCCACTGGGTGCGGCAGCAGTACCTGCCGGATGAGCTAAAGGACAAGCGGTACTATGAATACGGCGACAATAAGACGGAACAGGCGGCCAAGCGCTATTGGGACGAGATCAAAACGTAGAGACGGTTTTGGCATAGCCCTCGCTGCCGTAGCGCCAGCTGTCCAGATGCCCTGCCGTCCGGAAATAGCACAGGGGTCTGGGGGGCAGGGAAGCGGGATCCAGCTTCCGCAGAGCCACCAGCTTGATCTTCAGCCGCTCCGGCAGAATGGACTTGATGTAGACGGAGACGGCGTCTCCGGGCCGCAGGTCGAAATTCGGCTCGGCCAGGCCGGACAGATTGGGCGTCAGCTCCACGAACGCGCCGTAATCCTTGACGCTGCGGACTATGCCGGTGACGGTCTGACCTGCCTGAAATTGGGCGGCGTTCTCCGCCCAGGTGCCCAGCAGCTCCCGGTGGCTCAGCTGGATGCGGCCCGTATCCGGCTCCATGGACTGAATGACGGCGAAAATCTGCTGATCCTCCCGGAACCGGTCCCGGCTGTGGCTGATGCGCGAGACGGAGATGCGCTCGATCCCCATGAGAGCCGGAAGCCCGCAGCCCACGTCGCAGAAGGCGCCAAAGGACGCCAGACTGGTGACCACCGCCGGGATGATATCTCCGGGACGGCGGGTTTCAAAGAGATGCAGCCGGGCTTCCTCCTGGGCCAGCCGCCGGGAGAGCAGGGGCATTCCGTTGGCCATAACATCCAGCACCCGGAAGCTGACGGCTTTTCCGACCCGGGACAGAATGGCAATGTCCCGGGTGACGCCTTCCGCCACGCCGATGGCTGTTTCGTTTCTGGGTATCAGTCCGGTGCAGCAGCCCAGGTCCACCAGCAGGTCATGCTGCTCTGAACAGACGATCACCGGCGCCTGCAGAATGGTGCCCTCGATCCGGGCTTTCCGCAGCCCCTCCTGGCTGCAGCCCCCACGGCGCAGGCCCATCCCTTCGGGAAGATAGTAATTCATCGCAATTCCTCCTTGTTTCACGGACTAAAACATCTATATGCGCAAGAAAGGCGGCGGAACACATGGATGTACGCTTACAGGATATTCTCGTCATGAAAAAGAACCATCCCTGCGGCAGTCGGGAATGGCTGGTGCTGCGGACGGGGATGGATTTCCGTCTGCGCTGCCAGGGCTGCGGCCATGAGGTCATGCTGCCCCGCAGCAAGGCCGAGAAGAACATCCGCCAGATTCTGCGTGACGGCGCGCCCGTCCCGCTGAAGTGAAAAGCATCGAAAGAACGCAGAAAACAGGCCGCAATCCGTACCGGGATTGCGACCTGTTTTTCTTTGCCCAGGGCGTATACTTTGTCCATGGAGGCGGTGGCATGACGGTCTATGTGGATTTGCTTTTCGGCCTGAATACCGTAATCAACTATCTGCTCCTGCGGGGCAGCGCCGCTCTGGGCGGGTGCCCGGCCAAGGCGTGGCGGCTCCTGGGATCGGCGGCCCTGGGCGGATTGTATGCCGTGGGAGCGGTGCTCCCCGGATTGGAGGGCCTGCAGGGGCTGGTCTGCCAGGGAATCTGCGCGGCCTTGATGCTGCTGCTGGCCTTCGGGTGGAAGCGCAGCACGGTGAAGCAGGGACTGTTTTTCTTTGCACTGAGCTTTGCGCTCAGCGGTGTGGTGCTGCTGGCGGTTCAGGCGGTGGAGCCGGACTGCGTGTTCCTGGGCGGACGGGCTTATTATGCCGTTACCACACCGGCGCTGCTGCTGCTGGCAGGCGTCAGCTATGGCGTGGCGGCTCTGGCCCTGGCCGGATGCGGCGCCCATGCAGGCGGAGATATCGTCTCGGTGGAAGTCGCGCTGGGAGAGCGGACGGCCAGGCTTCGGGCATTGCGGGACACGGGCAACACCCTGCGGGATCCCATCACCGGGCAGACGGTGTTGGTGGCCGGCAGCCGGGCGCTGTCGGTGCTGCTGCCGGGCAGCGGCATTCTCCGGGAACAGCTGCAGAATCCGGCGGCGCTGCTGCCGGAGCTTTCCGCCCGGTATCCCTCCGTGCGGTTTCGCCTGGTGCCCTACCGGGCTGTGGGGACGGAGGCCGGACTGCTGCTGGCAGTGCGCTGCCAGATGCGGAAAAAGCACGGAAAAGAGGCAATTCTGGTGGCGTTCAGTCCCACGGAGGTTTCCCGGGGCGGACAGTTTGACGCATTATGGGGAGGAGCGATTGTATGAAATGGCAGTGGCAGAAGCTGATGCTGACCTTGGGACTTTGGAAGCCGGAGAAGCTGATGTACATCGGCGGCAGCGATGTGCTGCCGGCGCCGCTGAAGCCGGAGGAGGAACAGGCCTGCATTGAGGCCCTGGAGCGGGGGGACCCGCAGGCCAAGCAGACCCTGATTGAGCACAATCTGCGCCTGGTGGTTTATATTGCGCGGCGCTTTGAAAACACCGGAGTGGGAATTGAGGATCTGATTTCCATCGGCACCATCGGTCTGATCAAGGCGGTCAACACCTTCCGGGCAGATAAAAAGATCAAGCTGGCGACCTATTCGTCCCGGTGCATTGAAAACGAAATTCTCATGCATATCCGAAAGATCTCCGGACAGAAGCAGGAGCTGAGCCTGGACGAACCCATCAACACCGACTGGGACGGCAACGAGCTGCTGCTGTCGGATATCCTGGGAACCGATGCGGATACGGTCATGCGGCCCCTGGAGGACGATGTGGATCACCAGCTGCTGCGGGAGGCGTTGGAGCGTCTGCCGGAGCGGGAGAAAACCATTATGGTTCTGCGGTACGGCCTCAGCGGCAGCGGGGAAAAAACCCAGAAGGAAGTGGCGGAGCTGATGGGAATCTCCCAGTCCTACATTTCCCGCCTGGAAAAGCGGATCGTCCTGCGGCTCAGGAGGGAAATCTCCCGGCAGATCTGCACATAATTTATCGATAAAAGATATCGATAATGCTCTTGCGAAAGCGAAGATAATCTGCTATACTACCTAAAAAAGGAGGTGGGCGATATGCCCGCAAAAGATATTTCCAAATCCACGCTGAAGCGGCTCCCAGTGTATCTTTCCTATCTGAAGAGTCTGCCGGAGGAGGGGCCCGCCCATATCTCTGCCACTGCGTTGGCGGCGGCTCTGGGCATGGGGGAAGTGCAGGTGCGCAAGGATCTGGCCCTGGTCAGCAGCGGCGGCCGTCCCAAGATCGGTTATTTGCGGGAAGGCCTGATTCAGGATATTGAGGACTTTTTGGGCTACGCAAACACCAACGACGCCGTTCTGGTGGGCGCCGGCAAGCTGGGCCGTGCGCTGCTGGGCTATAACGGGTTTGCCGAATACGGACTGAACATCGTGGCGGCATTTGACTCCGACGATGTGCTGATCGGTACCAGCAAATCGGGAAAACCGATCATGCATATGTCCCGCCTGGAGGAATTCTGCAAGAAGCACAAAATCCGCATCGGCATCATTACCGTACCGGCGGAATATGCCCAGGGCGTGTGCGACAGATTGATCGCCAGCGGCATCCAGGCTGTGTGGAACTTTGCCCCCAAGCATCTGGACGTGCCGGAGAATATTCTGGTGCAGTCGGAAAACATGGCGGCATCTCTGGCTGTTTTGTCCAAGCATCTGTCCGAGCAGATGGAAAAAGAGAAAGAACAGCGTCAAAAAGATGCAGAGGGGACTTGAAATTTCCCCGGAAATGCACTATAATCACATAGCACCGTGCCGGTGTGATGGAATTGGTAGACGTAGTGGACTCAAAATCCACCGCTGGCGACAGCGTGCCGGTTCGAGTCCGGCCACCGGCACCACGTTCCCACCGTAATTTTGATAGAATTACGGTGGGAACAGTTTTTTTGGTATTAAAACAACGTTAAACATGCATTTTTCAACCAAGGTGCAGCATCAGAGAACGGCGTGGATATCACCAGACTTCTGTCCAACCGGGTCAACCACTCCACGGAGGCCATGCACTGGCTGTTTGCCGTCTCCCTGTTTGAAATGATGATGGATTTCTAAGGCGGAAGCTGTTATGAAACGCTCTGAAATCAACAAGGCATTGAAAGAGCTGGAAGCCATGTGCCGGAAGGAGCACTGCTATCTGCCGCCTTTCTGCCATTTCACCCCGGAGCAGTGGCAGACCATCGGCCACGAGTACGATGAAGTACGCGACTGCATGCTGGGCTGGGACATCACCGACTATGGCCTGGGAGATTTCGACAAGTTCGGCTTTTCCCTCATCACCATCCGCAACGGCAACCGGGCTATGGCCGACAAGTATCCCAAGGTCTACGCGGAGAAGCTGCTGTATCTGAAGGAGG
>JAEDJR010000113.1 GCA_016296235.1 Oscillospiraceae bacterium | reverse complement strand
ATCGATATGCAGACCGGCGGCATGGAGATGGAGGCCATCATCCAGAAGATGAAGCAGGCCCAGACCCTGAAGTATTCCGTCATCGTCGTCTCCACCGTGCCCCTGATGCTGGTCTATCCCTTTATCCAGAAGCACTTTGTCAAGGGCATCATGGTCGGCGCCGTGAAGGGATGACGGAGGTGCCGCAACATGGACCTGCAGACAGCGTTGAAGCCCCTCTGGGAGGGGGATACGGTCTTTGCCGAGAGCGTCCTGTTTTTTCCGGATCCCGTGACGGGGGAGATCGGGCCGGCGCCGCTTTTCTATCCGGCGGATGAAATTCTCCGTGTCACTTCTTCGGACTTTATGATAGAATATAAAGAAAATGTCGATTATTATCTGGAAAATGGCCGTCTTTTCCGCACGCCGGGCAGCGCCATACCGGCCATGGACTATGATGCGTACTATCTCAAAGAGCCGGCGTCCATCTCCATTGCGTCGGCCAGTGCGCCGGGACGGTTCGTGCGCTATGAGCCGGGCGGCTTTTACCACAGAAAGCAGGCGGCGGTGACCTATCGCCACAGCGGAGCCTGGACGGGCCTGCTGCAGCCCTGCGCGGCGGACCGGCTGCCGGAGACCTTCCGGCGGCTGGAGCACGGCGCGCCGCTGAAAGTCCTGCTCTACGGAGACAGTCTGATGGAGGGCTGCGACGTCAGCGGGCGCTGCCAGCTGCCGCCCTATCTGCCGCCGTTTACGGAGTTGTTTCTGCGGTGGCTCCGGGAGAGATACCCCCAAAGCGCCGTGACAGCGGTCAATACGGCGGTGGGCGGCACCAACAGTGATTGGGGCCTGGAGCAGGCCGGCGGCCGGGTGGCGGTTCATGAGCCGGATCTGGTTCTGGTCAACTTCGGCATGAACGACTCCGGCTGGCCCATCCTGCCGGAGCGGTATGAGGCCAATCTGCGGGGAATCATCCGGACGGTGCGGGAGAAAAAGCGGGAGGCGGAATTCCTGCTGCTGACCCCCGGCGTGGCCGGCCCCGACTGTCTGGGCTGGACCAAATGGCAGCCCCACTACCGCCCTGTGCTGGACGCCATTGCGGCGGATACGCCGGGGGTGGCGGTTGTCCGCACCGGCGAGACCCAGGAGCTGATTCTCAGCCGGAAGCGCTACGGCGACGTGACGGCCAACGGCGTCAACCATCTCAACGACTTCATGACCCGGATCTACGCCCAGGTGCTGATCCGGACCATGTCCAGGGCCTGATAACGGTACAAATTGCATGGAAAGAATGGTGATTTGGAATGAAAGCAACGAGAACGGATGTTGCCAGACTGGCAGGCGTTTCCACCGCCACGGTGTCCAACGTTCTGAACGGTTCCGATAAGGTCAAGGAGGCCACAGCCCGCCGGGTCATGGAGGCGGTGCGGCAATTGGATTACCGTCCGGATATGATTGCCAGAAGCATGACGACCAAACGGACCATGCAGATCGGGATCGTCCTGGAGGACGTCATCAACCCCTATTACGGCGAAGTGATGCGGGAGTTTGAGTCGGCTGCCAACGAGAAGAATTACTTTGTCAATATCTGCACCGGCCTGCATAAGCTGGACAGCTATTTCGATAATTTTATCACAAGACACATGGACGGCGTGTTTGTCGCGGCTCTGCCCTATAAATTCCAGGAGGACAAGCTGTACTACCTGGTGGAGCAGGGCGTGAAGGTTCTGACCAGCGGCAACGTCAACGCGGATTTCCGCCGGGTTTCGTCCATCGAAAACGATTATCTCACCGCCATGCAGGATGCGATGACCTATCTGAACGGGCTGGGCCATGAGGAGATCGCCTACCTCAGCGGTCTGGGCAGGAACCTGCCCTACGACCTGCGCTGTACCGGCTATCTGGATATGGTTCGGGAGCTGGGCCTGCCCTGCGGGGACAGTCTGCTGATCGACGGCGCCTACCCCTATTCCACTGATTTTGCCGCGGGCTATGCCTGTGCGGTGCGGCTGCTGGAAACGGGGAGATCCTTCACGGCCGTGATCTGCGGCAACGACCTCATGGCCATGGGCGCCATGAAGGCCCTGCTGGAGCGGGGGCTGCGGGTGCCGGAGGACGTGTCGGTCATGGGCTTCGACGGCATCGCCATGGGCACGTTCTGGTCGCCGTCCCTGACGACCATGAGTGTGGACAAGGCGACCTTTGGCCGCAGAGCCTTCGAGCTGCTGTATTCCAATATCGTCAACGACACCACGGGATACTACAAAAATAAGCTGACCCTGGTGGAAGGACAGTCCACCGGTCCGAGAACACGCTGAAACCATGGCATGGATACTGGAAGGAGAACCAAGTTTGGGAGAATTGATTCACGAACAGCGGCAGACCCCGGTGGCGGGCCGCTATGATGTGATTGTAGTGGGCGGCGGGCCTGCCGGTGTGGGCGCCGCTCTGGCCGCCGGCCGGATGGGGAAAAAGACCCTGCTGGTGGAGCAGTACGGCTTCCTCGGCGGCATGTGGACGGCCGGTCTTGTGATCCCGGTTTGGGATTGGGAGAACAAGGGCGGAATTATGCAGGAGCTGGTGGACGGCATCAACGCCCAGGGCAAGAATTCCAGCGCCGGTCCGCTGTACACCTTTGACATCGAGGCCATGAAGCTGCTGCTGGACCGCAAGATGCGCAGCTGCGGTGTGGATTTGTTGTTTCACACGATGTTTGCCGACGCGGTTGTGGAGGGAAACACCATCCGGGGCATTCTGGTGGAGAACAAATCCGGCCGGCAGGCCTATCTGGCCCCGGTCGTCATCGACTGCACCGGCGACGGCGATGTGGCGGCCAGAGCCGGAGCGCCCTATTGGATCGGCCGGGATTCCGACGGTGCAACCCAGCCCATGTCCCTGATGTTCAAGCTGGGGAACATGGATTATGTGCAGAATATGGACCATTTTCCCTCCGAAGATGGCTGCACGGAGCTGTTTTACTACATGCGCCATGCTGCAAAGCAGGCCGGATTGACGGACTACGCGTTCAATTTTGAGCGGCCCTATATCCTCCGCCTCCCCACGCCCCACCAGGGCATTGCGGAGATGACCCACGTTCGGGGCAAAAGCGGCCTGGACGCCTGGGATCTCTCTGCGGCGGAGCAGGAGGGCCGGGAGCTGGTGGCGGAAGCCATGCGGTTTTTCACGTCCTATATGCCCCAGTTCCGGGACGCGTTCCTGGAGCAGACTGCGCCCCAGATCGGCGTCCGGGAAACCCGGCGGATCCGGGGAGAGTATGTGCTGACCATAGAGGATCTGCTGAAGGGCGCGCAGTTTGACGATGGAATCTGCACCTGCGCCTTCAATGTGGACATCCACCAACCCGACGGCCGGAGCCAGGAGGGAATGGATCTTCCCACCCGCCCCTATCAGATTCCCTACCGCTGCCTGGTGCCGCTGCAGGTGGAGGGCCTGCTGGTGGCAGGCCGGTGCATTTCCGGCACCTACGAGGCCCACGCCTCCTACCGGGTCACCGGCGACTGCGTCGCCATGGGTCAGGCCGCGGGAACGGCTGCGGCCCTGGCCCTGGAGCAGGGGCTGACGCCGCGAGCCCTGGACGGGAAACTGGTGGCTGCGGCCATGGAACGGCAAGGGGCCCGCTTGAAGTAACCGAGACACAGGAGGAACGACCATGAACAGGAAAACGACCGATGATCTGATTCTTTACTGTGAGTATACCACAACGCCCCTGGGCGTGGAAACGCCGTCCCCCCGCTTCGGCTGGCGGGGAACGGGCGCTCTGCGGGAGGAGCTGCAGAAGTCCTGCCGGATCCGGGTCTGGAATGGGCAGGAGACGGTTTGGGACAGCGGAGAGGTGCCGTCAGACCGCAGCAGCGCCGTCTGCTATGAGGGCGCACCCCTGCAGGCAGCAACCCGGTACGGCTGGTCCGTGACGGTCACGACCCAAACCGGCCTGGTGTGTTCCGGGGAATCCTGGTTTGAAACGGGCCTGCTTCAGGAGGCGGATTGGCACGGCGCCCAATGGATCTGCCATCCGAACCCCCAGCGGGGTGTGGCGCCGCTGCTGCGGCGGGCATTCCGCCTGGCGGAAAAGCCCAGGTCGGCCCGATTGTATCTCAGCGGCATCGGCTATGCCGACACCACGGTCAACGGCGTGCGGCCGGACGAGAGCCTGCTGGATCCCGGCTGGACCGACTATCAAAAGACGGTGCTCTACCGGGCCTGGGATGTGACGGAGCTGCTGCAGGCCGGAGAGAACGTGCTGGCAGTGGAGCTGGGCGAGGGCTGGTACGGCAACGACCATCCCAATTTTCTGAATCTGATCGGCGCGCTGCCGTCCTGGCTGGGAATGCCGAAGCTGATCTGCGCCCTGCAGGCCGATGACCTGTGGCTGGTGTCCGACGGGGACGGCCAGTGGATGGCCTCCGACGGGCCCATCCGGAAAAACAACGTGTTCGACGGCGAGTGGTACGACGGCCGGCTGGAAAAGACCGGCTGGCGGCTGCCCGGGTATGAGATGGAGCCGCAGCAGTGGGAGCCTGCCAAGGGCTGCGACGGCCCCGGCGGGCGGCTGCGCTGCCAGATGATGCCGGCCATCGGCAAAAAGCGGCAGATCAAACCGTTTTCCGTCTGTTACCCCGACTATGGCGACGCCTACGAGGTTGTGGCCGATCTGGGGGTGAATATTGCCGGCTGGGTGGAGATCACGGTCCGGGGACAGCCCGGGCAGAAGGTGGAGCTGCGCTATGCGGAGATTCTCAACCACGACAACGCCGTGAACCAGGGCAATCTCCGCGGCGCCAAAGCCACGGATACCTTTATCCTGGGCAGGGCGGGGGAGAACACCTATGAGCCGAAGTTCACCTATCACGGCTTCCGCTATGTTCAGATCAAGACCGATCCCGGCGTGATTGTGACCGGAATCCGCGGCTGGCAGGTGCACACCCTGGTGGAGCAGACCGGCGCGTTCCGGTGCGGCCACGACCTGCTGAACCGCACCTACGCCGCCCTGCTGCAGACGGAGCAGAACAACCTCCACAGCGTTCCCACGGACTGCCCCCAGCGGGACGAGCGGCTGGGCTGGATCAACGATATGACGGCCCGCTGCGAGGAGGGCCTGTACAACTTCGATATGATGCGGTTTTATGAGAAGTGGCTGCGGGACATTGCCGACGCCCAGGATCCGGAGACCGGGGCCATTCCCGACACGGCGCCGTATTTCTTCGGCGGCCGGCCGGCGTTCCATATTTCCAGCGTCTACGTTCTGATGCCCTGGCTGCTGTACTGCTTCTATGGGGACAAGCGGCCCGTGGAGGAGCACTACGCGGGGATGAAGCGCTATGTGGAATTCAAGCTGTCCCAGCGGGACGGGCAGGGCCTGATCTGCGGGGACTACTTCGGCGATTGGGCTGCGCCCATGACCGAATCCCTGCTGGGCTGGGGCGAAAACGCGGTGCCCCTGAATAACCCCCAGCAGCTGGTCACCACCTGCTATCTGCAGTATGACTGCCAGCTCATGGAGAACATGGCGGAGCTCCTCGGGAAGCCGGAGGATGCGGCCTGCTACCGGACGCTGCAGGAGAAAATCCGCACGGCCATCAACAAGGCCTATTTCCACGAGGCGGGCTACTATGCCGGCAACGCCCAGGGCTCCAATGTATTCCCCCTGTTCCTGGGGATTGTTCCGGAGGGAAAACGGGCGGCCGTCCTGGAGAATCTCCTGCACGACCTGTTCGTGGAGCGCCGGGGCCGCCTGTCCACGGGCAACCAGCTGACGAAGTATCTGTATGAGGTTCTGGGCCGGGAGAACTGCCACCAGCAGGCCTTCGAGCTGGCAACCTACTGCGGCTATCCAAGCATCGGCTATATGCTGCAGCAGGGCGCCACCACCATCTGGGAGCGGTGGGAGAAAATGGCCGGCAACCATATGAATTCCCACAACCACCCCATGCTGGGCGCCTATACCATCTGGTTCCAGAAGGGCCTGTGCGGCCTGGATCCCCAGAGCAGAACAGAGGACGGCCGGCTGCTCCTGCGGCCCCATCCGGTGGAGGGCTTGCAGACGGCGTCCGCCCGTCTGGGTACGCCCCAGGGCCCCGTCGCTCTGGAATGGAGCAAGCAGCCCGACGGCCTGGCCGTCACGGTGGAGGTTCCCTGGAACTGCACCGTGGATGTGGAGCTGCCCGCAGCGGCCACGGCCCTGGACGGCCGGCCGCTGGAGACGCCGCAGCCCAGACTGCGCAGCCTGACGCCGGGAATCCATCGGATCCTCTGCGCCGGATGAGAACCCGAATTTGATGAAGCATGGCAAAAAACAGAA
>JAEDJR010000001.1 GCA_016296235.1 Oscillospiraceae bacterium | reverse complement strand
GCCTTATCCAGATCTCCAGGGACTGCTGACGGATATTGGTACAGAAGAGTCAAAAAGTACATGAATTGGGGTGTCCCCGCTGTATTTCTGATTTGATTTTCCACTTTCTTTTTCGTCATTTCAGATTTTTCATCCTTTTTTGTTTGAGTTGGATTATCCTATACCAATCGACCCGGAATTGTGTATTTCGACTTTTCCAAAGCATAGTTTCATGGTATAATGGAGCCGGACAAGATCATATCCTGCAATGACAACAATTCAGCGGGATTGGAGAGAGCGTCCATGACAGAACGTACAAATCGGGGAATTGGCGTGTTGGTACTGATTACGGCCATCTATTTTTTTATATTCAGCGCAGTCCGGTTCAATCTGGCGGCAACAGCTGCCGTAATTGCCGAGGATCCCGTAACCATTATTCTGGACGCCGGTCACGGCGGGGAGGACGGCGGTGCTTCTTCAGCCGATGGAGCAATGGAAAGTCATATCAATCTGTCCATTACTCTGCGGCTGGAGCAGCTGCTGGCTCTTTGCGGTATGCGAACCCATCTGATTCGCAGCGATGATGTGGCAGTCTATTCCGGGAACTGCAAAACCATCTCAGAGAAAAAAGTCTCAGATCTGAAAAACCGGGTCGAGATGGTCAACGCAATCACGCCAGCGATTCTTGTCAGTATCCATCAGAATCACTTTTCGGAAGCAAAATACGATGGTGCCCAGGTGTTTTACGCCGGAACCGACGGTAGTAAGGCACTGGCACAGCAAACACAGGAGGTTCTGCGCCGTGCCATCGACCCAGGTAACCGGCGGGAGATCAAACGAGCGTCCTCCGTTTATCTCATGGAGCACATTCATTGCACCGGCATTCTGGTGGAATGTGGGTTCTTATCCAATCCAACGGAGGCCAGGAATTTGCAGGACAGCGTCTATCAGACAAAACTGGCCTGCGCCATCGGAAGCAGTCTGGCGCAGTTTCTTACAAAAGGGGAGATAGAGGTTGAAATCTAAAACAGTCTTTTACTGCACGGCCTGCGGGAACGAAACGCCCCGCTGGCAAGGCAAGTGCCCTGCCTGCGGCGCCTGGAATACCATGGTCGAGCATGAAGAGAAATCATCAACCCAGAAGCCAGGCCGTTCTGCCCAACCGTCAGGCCTGCGCAGGCCGAAAACGCTGTCGGAAGTTGACTGTGACAGCGAGGTGCGCTTTGACACCGGCCTTGCAGAATTGGACCGGGTTCTGGGCGGCGGTGCAGTCAAAGGCTCTCTGGTGCTGGTTGGCGGCGCACCCGGTATCGGCAAATCGACGCTGCTTTTGCAGATTTGTTCGGAATTGGGCAAAAGCCTGCGTGTTCTCTATGTCTCCGGTGAGGAAAGCGAAACACAGATTAAGCTCCGGGCAAACCGGCTGGGCGTAAAAACAGAGAATTTGTTTTTGCTTTCTGAGACGGATCTGGATGCAATCCTGGAAGCCACCCGTGAGATGAAGCCGGATATCCTGATTGCCGACTCCATTCAAACACTGTACAGCCGTGAGAATACCTCCTCTCCCGGCAGCATCTCCCAGGTTAAGGATTGCACCATGTCGTTGATGCAGTTGGCCAAAAGCAGTGGAATTACTGTCTTTGTGGTTGGACATGTAAACAAGGAAGGTTCCATCGCCGGCCCAAAGGTCCTGGAGCACATGGTGGATTGCGTGCTGTATTTTGAGGGAGAAACTGCCCACAATTATCGAATTCTCCGTGCCGCCAAAAACCGTTTTGGCTCTACCAATGAAATCGGCGTTTTTGAAATGGCAGACGATGGGCTCAGGGAGGTTCCCAATCCTTCCGAAATGCTGCTGTCCGGCCGTCCGACCCATGCACCGGGCACCTGTGTGGCCTGTGTTATGGAGGGGACACGGCCCGTTTTGGCGGAAGTTCAAGCCCTGGCCGCGCGAAGCACATTCAACGTGCCGCGCCGCACTTGTGATGGATTTGATTTCAATCGAGCCGTCCTGCTGATGGCCGTGCTGGAGAAGAGGGGAGGGCTGAACCTTTCCTCCAGCGATGTGTATATCAATGTCATTGGCGGACTGCAGCTGAATGAGCCTGCGGCGGATCTGCCTGTCATCCTGGCCGCGGCCTCCAGCTACCGGGAAAAGGTCTTTGACAGCAATACGGTTGCAATCGGAGAAGTGGGCCTGACAGGGGAGATCCGGGCCGTCTCAAACCTTTCGCAGCGCCTTTCCGAAGTGCACCGTCTGGGCTTTACGCGCTGCCTGATTCCCAAGCAGGGGACCGGTCAGCTGGAGGGCCCCCAAGGTCTTGAACTGATCCGTGTTCGGAATATTCGCGAAGCAATTGAATTTTTACTGTAAATCAAAACCAGGATGAAAAGTTCGTTTTCATCCTGGTTTTGAACTAATTTTTCTTAATTTTGATTTTTGAAATCGGATTTGCCTCCGATGCAATTCTCAGTTCCGTGTTTTCAATATGGGTGTAGATCTGCGTTGTATTCAAATTCTCATGGCCCAAAACCTCCTGGACCGTCTTGACATCCACGCCGTTTGAGAGCATCAGCGTTGCCGCTGTATGGCGCAGCTTATGGGCTGAGAGCTGGCTGGCATCCAATCCCGCAGCAAGCATATGCTTTTTTACCAACCGGTGAACAGCCGTTACACTGATTCTGTTCTTGTCCCGCGATCCAAAGAGCGCTCTGTTATCAGATAGAACCACCCGGCTGCGCTCCGGAAGGTAGTCGTCAATGGCTCGCTTACAGGCAGCGCCCATGAAAACAATGCGCTCTTTATTTCCTTTGCCCACAACCCGAATCCGATCCTCATAGACATCCGAAAGGTTCAATCCGACCAGCTCAGCCCGACGAATGCCGCAATTTAGAAACAGCATCAGAATTGCAAAATCCCGCTTGGCATTGGGGCCCTGAACCGCACTCAGAAGCTGCGTGCATTGCTCTAGCGTCAGATATTTCGGTAAAGATTTACGGATTTTGGGAAATTCCAAATCCTGCACTGGGTTAACTGAGAGCTGCTTGGTACGCACCGTCAGGTATTTATAAAAGGACTTAATGGCAGACAGCTTTCTGGCACGGGCAGATGCGCCGATGCCGGCCTCAGGATGCGAAGAATCTTCATATTTGACCCGATCGTTTGCCAGATAGGCCAGGAAGTCAAAGATATCCGGTGTGGTAATGGTTCGGAGAAAATCCAAATCCACCGCCTTAATATCAATGGAGTCCAGATCTGTGTCATAGGGCATTTCTCGTTTCATCAAAACCATGAAACGAAGAAACATGCGCAGGTCTAAATAGTATTCATCAATCGTCTGAGATGACTGACCTTTGATGGTCTCATGGTAGGTCAAAAACTCACGCAAAATCTGCGGGCAGTCATGATATCTT
This sequence comes from Oscillospiraceae bacterium, assembly GCA_016296235.1. Classification (GTDB taxonomy): domain Bacteria; phylum Bacillota; class Clostridia; order Oscillospirales; family Oscillospiraceae; genus Avoscillospira. The sequence goes on along the minus strand of JAEDJR010000001.1, from coordinate 79,451 downwards.
GTCCGGGCCATTGAAAAGACTCCAATCCTTGATTTCTGCTCCCATTATAACACACCTCCACTCTGAACGCAACAAAATTTTTATTTTGTTGCGTTCGATCTGTACATGGACGCATATGCTCCCCCTCTGGGATCAATCCAATCTCTCTGCCCGATAGAACCCTGCAAGGCCTCGGAAATGCCGAAGCTTTGCAGGGTTGCTCAGTAATTCATTACGACAGGATGATGCAAAGCAATCCGCTGCTGCCTTCGTTGATAATCCGGCTGAGTGTGGCCTGCAGCTTATACCTGGCTTCCTCCGGCATGCGCTTCAGCTTGCTGCCCAGACCTTCATTGACCAGCTCATAGACAGATTTTCCAAAGATATTGCTCTCCCAGAGTTTTTCCGTATCCCCTTCATACTCCTGCAAGAGATATTGCAGCAGATCCTCCGACTGCTTTTCGTCTCCCACAATGGGGTTAATCTCTGTTTCAATATCCGCCCGCATCATATGGATGGATGGCGCGCTGGCCTTGAGGCGAACGCCGTAGTTGCTCCCCTTCCGGACAATCTGGGGCACTTCCAGGCGCATTTCATCCGGAGACGGCATGACAATGCCATAACCGGTGGCCTGGACTTGCTCCAGAGCGCCGGAAACCTTGTCGTAGGCCTGCTTGATCTTGGAAAGCTCCGCCAGCAGCCGCAGCAGGTCTCCGTCATTTTCCACTTGGAAGCCGGAGCGCTCTGTCAGAATCTGGTAGAACAACGCTTCCGGCAGCCCCAATTCGCAGACAACGACCCCGGTGCCGGGATCAATCGATCGAATTGTAAAGGAATCCACGTGTTCCAGTTTACAAAGGTTGCGCAGGGACGGTTCCGCTTCGCTCAATGTGCTGATCTGATCGGCATTCTGAAGCAGCGCTTCATAGAGCTCTGCCTTGACGCGATGCTGGAATGGCAGAACATCCAGCCATCTGGGCAGATAGAACTGGATCTCCGTCACCGGGAACTCATAGAGAATCCCGGTCAGAATCTCCCGCAATTCCTGCTCCTGCAAAGTCAGGCAGTTCACACACATACAGCGAACCTTGCAGGTATCTTCCAATTGCTTCCGCAGCTGTTGTGCCTGAACGCCCTGGGGATCCGTGGAATTGACCAGCACCAGGAACGGTTTCCCCGTTGCTTTCATATCCTCAATGGCCCGTTTCTCCGATTCAACGAAATCAGTCCTCGGAATATCATGGATGGAGCCGTCTGTGGTGATGACCACACCTATGGAGCAGTGATCCTCCATGATTTTCTTCGTCCCGAGCTCTGCGGCCTCCGTCATGGGGATTTCCTGGGGATACCAGGGTGTGGTCACCATTCTGGGTTTTCCGTCCTCCTCGGCTCCCAGGGCGCCTGGGATCATGTATCCGACACTGTCGATCAAGCGGATAGAAAGCTTGGCAGTCCCGTCCGGAGAAATCTCCACCGCATCCTCCGGGATAAACTTCGGCTCTGAGGTCATGATCGTCTTCCCGGAACCGCTTTGCGGCAGTTCATCTCTGGCTCGTTCCCGTTGGTATACGTTCTGAATGTTGGGAATCACCAGTGTCTCCATCACACGCTTGACAAAGGTGGATTTTCCGGTGCGAACCGGCCCGACAACCCCCAGGTAGATATCTCCCCCGGTTCGCTCTGCAATTTCCTGATAAATACTTGCGGCCGCACCCTTCATAGCACGTTCCTCCGTTTCAATGAGACTTGTACTTTATGGTTATGCGCCGGGTAAACCGGATAGAACAGGCTCATCCTACCGGAATAAGCAGCAGCCGGTCTTCCGGCAGGTTCTCATCTTCCAGATGGTTGGCCGCTCGAATTGCCTCTTCCCTGGCGCTGCACGCCTTGGCAATGTCCCACAGCTCCGTGCGCCCCGGAACCTTCCGCAGAATGACGGACGGCCTCCCTCCGGTTTGCTCAGGCGCGGCCTCCATAGATCCTCCGCTCAGGGTTCGCAGTTTCTGGTCTGCATAGCAAACCGCATGCAAAGCAATCTCGCACCGGACTTCGGCGCCATCGGACAGGACAGAAGTATAGCAGCTTCCGGACTGATCCGCTTCAGCAACACAACGCGCCTGATCGTCCAACGCCATCCTCCATTCCGTCTGGCCCTTCCCTGTCAGTGCGCAGAGTGTTCGGTCATGATCGTAGCCCAAAACATGAATTTGAACCGGCACCGTAATCTGAGTCGAGCCTTCCTTCTGGTCTGCGGCCGGATAATCCACATAGACGTCCGTATCCAGCAGCTCCTGCAAGCCGCCGGTCAAATGCTGGCGAACAGTTTGCATGGTATGCTGCCGGTCCAGACAGACGTCCATCGCATAGTCTTTCCAGGCCGGGATGAGCTTTCCCTGGGTGCAGTAGGCATCCTCGATCAGCGATACCGTTCTGTTTCCGCTTACCACACATTGCGCCAGTACGTGCATGGTGACCATGGCACGGCTCGCCTCCTGCCCTTCCACCTCCAGATCATAACCGGTCAGAATCGGTAGTATCTCTGCCTGTTCCTCGTCATAGTCCGTCTGCAGCTCGCAGTATTGTGAAAACGGGAGCTGCTGCTGATAAAGACAGAGAGTTTGATCCTCTGACAGATACAGGAATTTACAAAGGGCCGTCCCTTTGAAGACCGCTTTGTTACCAACCAGCTTTTGGTCGCTCAAGTCCAGTTGGCACTGCAGCTTATAGACCTGTGAAATGGGCGGATGACCGGCGGGAAGCTCCAACGTATCACTGATAACAAAAGACTTTTCCCCTGTCTCCAGAGGAAGCTGCAAACTATAGCTGGCAGCCTTGGTTTGCAATTCATCCGCATGCTCCTGCAGTGTATACAGCGTTTCCTCTTGCTGTTCATATGCTGTCACACTGCAGCCCAATCCCACGCGCAGCATCGCTTTCCGCGAATTGATCAGACGGCCATCCACGGAACGGACACGGGACGAACACAGAATCTGGGCGTTCTCCGTCAAAGAAGGATGTTCAAATTTCATCGTAAAAGGGATGTAAAAATCCAGCATTCGCGGCCAGCTTCCGTCCTCCGGAAGATAGAGGATCCCGCCCTTGATCCCGCCGGAAATTGTAACGCTGCCGTCGCGGCAGTCTTTTCCGCGAATGACTGGCTCCGCAAAGGAATCCACAATCGACGCAATATCCGGGCAGCTGTCCGGAACAATGGTTTCAGCCGTTTCCTCCTGACACCGTGTCTCTTGCAGGACGCGCTTCAGGAACGGCAAACGGCTGGTTTGAAATGCAAGCTCCATTGACCTCACTCCTTGTATGTTCTGCTATATGCATACGCAGAGTGGGACAAGGATATGCTAGTGAATTCGAAACAGCGCCTTCAGAATACCATTCAAAACAGGCGGTGCATGAACCACAACAATTTTCATCGTATTCCTCCATTCTCCATTGGTCAAAATTGCCGCGATATCAGGAGACCGGCGGCCACCAGAATCATCCCCAGCAGTACCAGAAAGAATCCGCTTCCGAACAGGCAGGACAGCAGCAGGCCGGCGCCCAGCGCCACCAATATGGCCCCCAGCAATTGCGTTCTGCGGCACATAGAATCGCCTCCTTTGAGACAGTATACGCTGCCGCCGGTCAGATTGTGCCGTTGCTGACAGAAAGCGGCTTTCCCGCCCAAACAGCAGGAAAGCCGCAGATTGCTATTTCAATTCCCAGAGCTTGATTTCCTTTGCTTTTTCGTAAAGCTTGACGTAGCTTTCATATCTGGTAGGCTCGATCAGTCCTTGCCGGCAGGCCTCTGTGACCGCGCAGCCCGGTTCTTTCAAATGCGCACAATCGTGAAATCTGCATTTGCCCAGATACGGCGCAAAATCAGGAAAGGCATACTGGAGATTCTCTTTCAGGACAACCTCCATTTGATCCGTGTCAAAGGAGGAAAACCCCGGCGTGTCCGCCACAAAGGTGCCGTCCGGCAGCGCAAACAGTTCAATGTGACGGGTTGTATGACGGCCGCGTCCCAGCCGCTCCGAGACCTCTCCGGTGAGAACATGCAGATCGGGGGCCAGCCGGTTCAGGATGCTGCTTTTTCCGACGCCGGAGTTGCCCGTAAAGGCCACGGTTTTTCCGGAGATCAGCGCTTTCAGCTGCTCCACTCCCGCGCCGGTCACCGCACTGGTGGTAACCACGTCATAGCCGGCATGGGTATAGATCTCCGCCAGGCTGCCCTCAGACTGCAGGTCGCTTTTATTCACGCAGATTATAACAGGCACATTTTGATTGCCTGCGATGGCAGTCACGCGATCGATCAGAAACGGTTCTGTCACGGGAATGGACTGGGACACCAGCAGAACCAATAAATCCAGATTGGCGACCGCAGGCCGGATAAAACTATTTGCCCTCGGCAGAATCTGTTCTATCATTCCCTTCCCGCGCTCAACCGTGATGGTAACCCAATCACCCACCAGGGGACTGATGCCATCTTTCCGGAAACGGCCCCTGGCTTTACACTCTACCAGTCTCTCGGGAGTCTGCACATAGTAAAACCCGCTGAGAGCCTTCATAATCCTGCCTGAATCTGTCACGTCAACTGCTCTCCCGTGTCAAAATCATAAGTCATTTTATACCAGAGCTTTCCGTCAATGTATACGGTCAGCTCATGAACGCCCTCCACATCCGGCGCAATGGGCAGCCCATTGTCCGTGACGGTCACAAGCTCCAGCAGGAACGGCTCTTCTTCCAGCTCGTCGTCAATCATGATTGTGACTTCCACCGTGCCTGTACCTTGCGGCATGGGAAGCCAGATCACCTTGGGATCGGTAAACGGGAATTCTGTCGGATCCTTTTCTGCGTCCGGCTCCTCATCTTTCGGCCCATTGGATACCTGGAGATTGATGGTGGTTCCCGCCTTCACCTCTTCGTTTTGCTTGATGCTTTGAAAAATAACAGTTCCCTTCGCCTCATCGGCATCCACATACCGGATTCCGTACTGCAGATTCAAACGGTCCAGTTCATTTTTTGCATCATCCACGTCCATGCCAACCAGCTCCGGAACGGGGATCAGCACAATATCCGGGCCGCTTGACACGATCAGGGTAACCGTCTGTCCGGCTGTCAATTGTGCCTTGTCCACAGGATCCGTGCGAATGACCGCACCCTTCTGAATGACATCACTGCTCTCCAGCTGAGTAACCACCTGCAAATTGAGGCCCAGGTTGGTCAGAATCGTCCTGGCGTTCTGCTCGGTGTAGTTGACCAAATCACGCATGGTGTCCGTTGACGGGCCGGATGAGACCGTCAGGGAAATTGTAGCACCGCTTTTAACCATCCGGTTTCCCTTCGGATCCTGGTCAATCACCTTCCCCATTTCCACGGTATCACTGGGCGCCCATTGCCCGATTTGAATCTGGAAATTGGGATAGTCGTTGTGATCGATCTCCTCCACATACTGACCGACAAAGTTCGGCGCCGCTACCTCTGCCGTCTCCATAAAGAAGTCCGCGAAGAAGAAGGAATACAGAAAGTATCCAATAAAACACAACGCCAGGGCAATGCATATGATACCAGCCACCAACGCAGCCGAATTGGATCGATTCTTTGAAGGGGCTGTGCTCTTTTGGGGTGCAGCTGTACGGGTTCGTACATTGCGTTCCGCAGCCGTACGCTGGCCTGTTGTGCGTTCGGCTGTGTGGGGCACAGCAGCTGCGGCAGCAGAAAAACTAACATTGGGATTCCGGCGGAACTCATCCAGATCATACAGCATCTCCGTCGCGGAGCTATAGCGATCGTCGGGATTTGCAGCCATGGCATGCATGGTAATCTGTTCAAGTCCGATGGGAATCTGGGGATTGAGGGATCGGGGCGCGGCTGCCTGTGCATTGATATGCTGAATGGCCACGGACACCGGCGTTTCCCCGTCATAGGGCGGCCGGCCGGTCAGCATTTCATACATCACCACGCCCAGGGAGTACAGATCAGACCGGTAGTCAATTTTGCTTCCCTTGGCCTGCTCCGGCGAGATATAGTGCACAGAGCCCAGGGCTTCCCGGGTCAGCGTACTTTGCGCGGACGACACCCGCGCAATACCGAAATCGGCAACCTTTACGGAACCGTCTTTCAGAATCATAATATTGTGCGGCTTGATATCCCGGTGGATGATTCCACGGCTGTGGGCATGCTCCAGCGCTTTTGCAATCTGCGTGGAAAAATGCAGCACCTCTCTCCAATTGAGGATCCCCTTCTGCTGCATATACTGCTTCAGGGTAATTCCCTCAATGAGCTCCATCACAATGTAGTCCACATTATCCGAATGGGAAACGTCATAAACATTGACAATATTGGGATGAGACAGCATGGCGACAGCCTGGGATTCCGCGTGGAACCGCCGGCGGAACTCAGCATCCTGGGACAGCTCGTCCTTCAGAATCTTGATTGCGACCAGTCTGTTCAGCCGGTGGCAGCGGGCCTTGTAAACAACAGCCATCCCACCGGTGCCAATCACCTCGAGAATCTCATATCGATTATCCAATAGCCGTCCTATGTAATTATCCATAAGTAGCTCCGATCCCGATTGCTCGGCCCGTCATCTTGCGGCGGACGGGCGCCGAAGTATAGTCAAAGAGGTCACGCGCAAACCAGCGCAATGGTCACATTATCAGGCGAGCCTCTATAGTTTGCAATATTCATCAACCGCTGGCAGCAGTCGCTTTTATGGACCCCATGGACGACCTCAAACAGCATTTCCTGGTCGGACATCACATTGGAGAGGCCATCGGAGCAAAGCAGCACGCTGTCTCCCTTGCTGAGCTGCAGGTGGAACAGGTCGCAGGCAACGGCGGCTTCCGTTCCCACCGCACGGGTGATCAGATTCTTTCCGGGGTGGCTTTTGGCTGCTTCCCGGGTCAATTCTCCCCGCTGTACCATCATCTCAACCAAAGAATGGTCTGTGGTGATGGTGGAAACACCATCCTTATTAAACAAATAGGCCCGGCTGTCACCCACGTTGGCAATGGTCACCCGGTCACGCTGGAAAAAGGCCGCCACCAGCGTCGTTCCCATCCCTTTATACTCTTCACTGAGTTTGGACTGCTCATAAACAGCCTTGTTCGCCAATTCCAGGGCGGCGCAAAGCATACTGTCAATCCGATCCTGCCGCATATTGCTGCGGACCGTGCGGCGTACTTCACCGGTAAAAACCTCCACAGCCATTTTGCTGGCAATGTTGCCGGCCCTGGCGCCGCCCATTCCGTCGCAGACAATAACCAGCAGCTGATCCCGGCTCAATTTCAGAATGCTGTAGTAATCCTGGTTCTGGGTGCGCATCATACCGGGATCGGTCAATCCCCATGCTTGCATGGTCATGCCTCCTTGCTTTCGTATTTTCTCCGAAGCTGGCCGCAGGAAGCGTCAATATCGCTCCCCAGGGTTCTGCGAACCGTAGCCGGAATTCCATGCCCTTCCAATACCTGCTGAAATTCCATGACAGTCTTTCTGGTACTGGGTTTCAAGGGACTTTCTTCGATATTATTCAAGGGAATCAAATTCACATGGGCGGCAATCCCGTCCAGCTTCTTTGCCAGAATCTCAGCCATCTCTCTGGAGTCGTTGAGATCCCGGATCATCGCATATTCAAAGGATATTCTTCTGCCGGTCTTCTGATAGTATGCCTTGCAGGCCTCCAGCAGCACTTCTACGGGATACCGTTTGTTCACCGGCATGATTGTTGACCGGATCTCGTTCAGCGGCGCATGGAGCGATACAGACAGCGTCAGCTGCAATTTCTCCTCTGCCAGCCGGTTGATTCTGTCCACCAATCCACAGGTGGACAGGCTGATGTGCCGCATACCGATGTTCATACCGTCGGGACTGTTAATCAGCTCCAGAAAGCGCAGCACTGTATCATAATTATCCAGCGGCTCTCCGATTCCCATCAGGACGATATTAGAGATCTCCAGGCCGGAATCCAAGGAGGCAAACAGCACCTGATCCACCATTTCCGACGGTGCCAGGCGGCGAACCAGGCCGCCCTTGGTAGACGCGCAGAAGGCACAGCCCATGGCGCAGCCAACCTCCGAGGAGATGCACACGGAATTCCCGTAATGATACCGCATCAAAACGGTCTCCACGCAGTTACCGTCCCGCAGCCTCCAGAGATACTTGATGGTTCCGTCCTTGGCGGATTGCTGCTTCCGGACAATCTGCGGGACAGTGATTTCATATTGTGCGTCCAGCTTCTGACGAAGCGGCTTGGAAAGGTTGGTCATCTCATCAAAGCTCCGCGCACCTCTGTGCAGCCAGGTGAAGATCTGCTTTGCGCGGAACTGCGGCTCGCCCAGAGCCTGGAGCGCCTGCGTCATTTCCGTCAGATTCATCGATTTGATGTCCTGCTTCATGCCTTTCTCCTCATTCTGCAGATAAAGAACCCGTCCGTATCATGAACATGGGGCAGCAGCGTCAACATACCCGCGCAGGAACCCCCAAGCGCCCGGGGAAGTGCAAAGCACTCCGTTTCAAAGCCGGTGTGTGTCTGGAGAAACTGCCGGACCACAGCCTCATTCTCCCGGTGGAGGATGGTGCAGGTGCTGTACAGCAGCACGCCGCCCGGTTTCACATAGGACGAAACCGTCTCCAAAATCCGAAGCTGCACAGCCGGCAGTTCGGACAGCCTGGACAAATCCTTATAGCGGATATCCGGCTTCTTGCGAATCACGCCAAGTCCGGAGCACGGAACATCCGCCAAAACCACGTCCATCGCATCATGCCACTGGGGAACGTCCACCGTGGCATCCTGCAATTTTGCTTTCATAATGGAAATATGCAGCCGCTCCGCACCTTTTTCAAGCAATTGGATCTTGTGCGGATGAAGGTCGCAGGAAAGGATCGCGCCGCTGTTGTTCATCATGATCGCGGCGGAAAAGCTCTTTCCGCCGGGCGCTGCGCAGCAATCCAGCACATGCATGCCGGGCGCCGCACCGGAAGCCTCCACTGCCAGCCTTGCCGCTGCGTCCTGCACGAAGAACGCACCCTCCCGGAACATGGAAAGAGTCTCCAGATTGCCCGTACCGGAAATCCAATAGGCATTCTCCAGCCAGGAGTGCGCTTCCAGAGTCAAGCCGCTGTCCTGCAACTCCTCCAAAAGACGCTTTGGCTCCCCTGCCAACGGATTCAATTGAATCAGGGTCTTCGGCGTTTGGTTGTGGCTGGCCAGAAGCGCCTCGATCTGATCGGCGCCGACATTTTCCTTCAGAAGTTCCACCAACGGCTCCGGATGGCTGTAGCGTATGCTGAGGCTCTCCGGAACCGGCAGGTGCTCCTTTTCCCGGGCTACATGGCGAAGAACGCCGTTAATCATGCCGGCCGCGCTGCGATTGGCATACTTTTTCCCCTGCTCCACCGCCTCATTGACTGCCGCAGAGACAGGTACCTTGTCCAGAAACAGAATCTGGAACATTCCAAGCCGCAGAATATCCAGGACAACCGGCTGAAGCTTTTTGAGAGGCCCGTTCAGGCACGCCTGTATCTCAAAGTCCAGCAGCATCCTGTTTTGCAGAACACCATAGCACAGCCTGCTGGCCAGGGCAGCATCCCGCTTGTCAAGCTTATCCCTGACAATATATTCTTTTAAGACACCGTCGGCCCAGGCGCCTTGCTTTCTGCAGGCAATCAGAGCCGCCAGGGCTGTGGTTCTGGCATTCATATCGACACCTTACGCTTTCAGATTGATGGGATGTCCGCGGAAATAATCTGCGGCAGACATGCGCTTACCGCCCTCGGCCTGCAGCTGTGTGATGCAGCCGGCCTGCCCGCCGCCGCAGGCGACCTCCAAGCCCCGCTTTGACAGAGCAAGGAGTGTTCCCGGCTCGGCATTGGTCTGATAGCCCGCATCCTCCACGCGAAACACTTTGAAGGTTTTTCCCTGAATTACGGTGGTTGCAACCGGCCAGGGAATCAGCCCGCGAACCTGGTCAATGACGTATTGCAGGCTCTGGGACCAATCGATGGGGCACAATGCCTTGGTCAGCATGGGCGCATAGGTGGCTTTCTCGTGCGCCTGCGGCGTTCTGGTGATGGTGCCGTCCACAGCAGCACGAATGGTATCGCAAGCCAATCCGGCAGCCAGATCAGCCAGCCGGTCCATCAGTTCGGCGCCGGTTTCCATGGGATCAATTGGGGTCCTGACCACTTGAATGATATCGCCCTCATCCATACCGGCGGACATATACATGGCGGTAATACCGGTTTCCCGGCAATGGTTGAGAATGGACCATTGCACCGGTCCGGCGCCCCGAAGCTCGGGAAGAATGCTGGCATGCATATTGATGCAGCCCAGAGGCGGCAGATCCAGCACACGCTGGGGCAGCAGCTTGCCATATGCCACCACCAGAATCAGATCCGGCTGCAATTCCCGCAGCGTGTCCAGCACAGCCTCGTCCTTGAATGTCACGGGCTGGAAGACGGGGATCCCCTGCTCCAGCGCATATTCCTTCACCGGAGACATGGCCAGCTTCATCCCGCGGTTCTTCGGCGTATCCGGCTTTGTAAACACGCCTGCCACCTCATAGCCGGCTTCGCAGACGCGCTTGAGACATGTGCGGGCAATCTCCGGCGTTCCCATAAATACCAGCTTCATGCTTCGTCGTCCTCGCTTGCCAGTTCTTCCAGTTCCTCCGGCGTGAGCATCCGGTCTGCCACAGCCGTATAGAGCTGTCCGTCCAGATGCGCCAATTCATGACAGAAACAGCGGGCGGTCAGGCCTTCCCCTTCCGCTTCAAACCACGCTCCGAAGCGATCCTGTGCCCGCACCTTCACCACATTGGGACGTGTCACAATGCCGTACTGACCGGGCACGCTGAGGCAGCCCTCCAAGCCGGTCTGCTCGCCGCTCTGTTCCGTAATGACAGGATTTATCAGCTCCAAAACGCCGTCTTCTCCCGTATCCACCAAAACTACCCGGCGCAGAACCCCCACCTGGGGCGCGGCCAGACCCACACCGTTGGCATCCGCCAGGGTGTCGGCCATATCATCCAGCAGCACATGAAGCCGCTTATCAAACTTCGTAACAGGACGGCAAACCGTATTCAGGACGCTGTCCCCCACCGTAACAATGTTTCTCAGTGCCATAGTATCCCTCTATTCATAAGAATTGATATCCGCAAACGCGGTAATTCCCTTGTTGCATTTTTCTTTTGAAAACCGCTTCAGCAATTGCGCCAGCAGCAGCCGCAGCGCCCGGCTGTTGGCGCAGCGGAGCGTCAGGCCATACCGGAACGTGTTGTTCACCTTTGCTACGGCAGCCGGAGAAGGCCCCAGCACCTGATACCCTGCATTTGCAAACTCCGACTGGCCGATGGCAGCCTCCAGCTGCTGACGGAACCAATAGGCGGACGCCTGTGTCTGGGTCTCAAAGGGGCCGGAAAAATGAATGGAGAACAAATCTCCAAAGGGCGGACAGCGGTGCATTTGCCGCATGGTGATCTCCAGGTCAAAAAAGGCGTCATAGTCCTGCTGCGCCGCCAGGGAAATCACCGTATGCTCCGGTGTCATGGTCTGGATCATGGCCCGGCCCGCCATTTCACCGCGTCCTGAACGCCCGATCACCTGCGTCAGCATGGAGAACGTCGTTTCAGCAGCCCGGAAATGATTGACATAGAGCGACATATCGGCGTCAACCACACCGACCAAGGTTACATTTTCAAAGTTCAGGCCCTTGGTGACCATTTGGGTGCCAATTAAAACCGGGATTCTCTCCTTCTGAAAGCGTTCCAGGATTGCCTCGTGGCTGTTGGCGGCAGATACAGTATCCGCGTCCATCCGGAGAACTTCAATATCCGGAAACAGCTGCCGGATCTCCTGTTCCACCTTCTGGGTTCCGGTTCCAACTGTTTTCATGGCACCGCCGCAAATGGGACACCTCTGAAAAACCGGCTGGGAAAATCCACAATAGTGGCACATCAGGCGGTGGTTCGCCGCATGATAGGTCAGACTGACGCTGCATCTGGGGCATTGGGGAACTTCTCCGCATTCCACGCAGATCACACAACGCCCTGCGCCGCGCCGGTTGAGAAACAGAATACTCTGCCTGCCATCGCGGATATTCTCTGCCAGTGCCTGCTGCAGAGGGCGGCTGAGACAGAGGCTATTCCCCTGCCGGATTTCCTCCTTCATATCCAGGATTTCAACCCGGGGCAGCTGCTTCCCGTTATACCGGTTGTTCAACCGGTGCAGCGTATAAACGCCGGTTTTGGCCAGGTGCATGGTTTCCACCGACGGTGTCGCGGAACCCAGCACGACCAACGCCGATTCTTTGCTTCCCCGATAGATTGCCACCTCTCTGGCATGGTACCGGGGTGAATTTTCAGACTTATAGGTATGCTCCTGCTCCTCGTCCACAATGAGGAGCCCCAGCTTCTGGACGGGGGCAAAGACAGCCGATCTGGTTCCGATGACCACATGGGCCTGTCCCTGCCTGATCCGTTTCCAGGCGTCATAGCGTTCGGAGACGCGAAGGGCACTGTGCAATACCGCCACGGTCTCTCCGAAATGAGACATCAGCAGGCGGATGAGCTGCGGCGTCAGGGATATTTCCGGAACAAGCAAAATCGAATCAAGACCCTGATCCAGCATCTGCCGGATCAGCGCCAGATAGACGGATGTCTTTCCGCTTCCCGTCACACCATAGAGGAGACTGACGCCGGGCCGATCTTGGCGGCTCTGGGACAGCAATGCATCAAAAGCCCGGGATTGCTCCGCATTGAGCTGAAGCGGCTCGGCCGGTGCGACGCCGGACGGAAGTGCCGTCCGGAACACATCCTGCACCGTTGTGGTGATCCACCCCAGCTTTTCAAGGCGGCTCAGCGTCTGCCGGGATGCGCCTGTGAGATAGCAAAGCTCCTTGACGCTTCCGTTCCCCACCGCGCAGAGCAGCCGCAGCACTTCCGCCTGCAGCGGTGCAGCACGGCGTTTGCGTTCGGCATAAACCATGGCTTGCTCCGCAGGAACCGCCAAAACCGCGATTTTCTCCGTTTTATCATGAATCTTTCTGGAAAAGTCCAGGTTGGAACGAAGCAGCTTCTTTTTCAGCATCTGCTGTACCGTTCGTTCCAGCTCGTCCAATTCTGACGGAAAGCATTTTTTCAGATCACCGGCAGGGACGGAGCCGCCGTGTTCTGCTATGATTTGAACAATTTTTACTGCCATGGGATAGGCTGACAGCATCTTCTCTGTCAGAGGCTGCTCGGTTCGTTCATAGGCCTCCGCCGTATCAAACCACAGTCCCGCAGGCAGCATGGTCTTCATGGCATCATAGAACGTGCAGAAGTACCGCTCCCGCAGAAATGCCGCCATACGAAGGAAGTCTTCCGACAGAACCGGTTCCTGATCCATGACCCGCTCGATGTGCTTCAATCCTTCCGGATTCTTCTCCTGCACATCCAGCACAATCCCCTCGCATCGCCGGTTTGCCCGGCCAAAGGGAACAATGACCCGCATGCCCGGACGAACGTCCAGGCCGGGTGCGATCGAATAGGAGTATGGCTTGTCACTGGCGAATACTGCGGCAGATACTGCAACCAACGCGACCAAAGCTGACCCTCCTACTCATTTGGAAAATAACAAAGAGTGAAAAGTGAATCGAAGAGGAGACTCTCCCTGACCAGGCAACGCCCTCTTCTTTTCTCTCTTCGCTCTTCGCCGATGCTGCCGACTTCTTATCTCAGGTACTCTTCTTTCACAGACGCGGTGAGCTTGCCGTCGGCAACCTCCCGGATGGCAAGCGTGACGGGCTTATCAGCCAGGGCATAGCCCTCCTGCTCCGCTTCGATGGAAATCTGTCTGGCACGGCGTGCAACCACGTTGACCAGAAGATAGCGGCTGTCAATATGCTTGAGAAGTTCAGACATGGGGGGGTAAAGCATGTTATTCGTCCTCCTTGCGCGTAAGTAAATGTACGCGTTCTGCAGTTTTACATTTTTCGGCCGTCAGAATGGAGATGATCTCCTTCGCGGCCTTATCCACATCATCATTGATGACAAGATAATCATAATTGGGAGCCTGGGCATATTCCCAGCGGGCGCGTTCCAGGCGTCCGCGCACCAAGTCCGGAGCCGTATCTCCGCGTCCCGTCAGACGTTTTTCAATATCCCGGAAGGAGGGCGCCAGCATAAAGATCAGCACCGCATCCGGACGTCTGCGTTTGACGTTCAGGGCGCCCTGCACTTCAATGTCCAGCAGGATATCCCTGCCCTCCGCCAAAGCCTTGTCCAGAGGTGCTTCAGGGGTTCCGTAGTAGTTGCCGACATATTCTGCATATTCCAGCAGTGCGCCATCGGAGATCATCTGCTGAAAGGCTTCCCGCGAAACAAAGAAATAATTCACGCCATCGATTTCTCCGGGACGCATGGGACGTGTCGTAGCCGAAACCGAAAAATGGAGATTTGGCGTCTGTTCCATGACCCTTTTCAGAACCGTGCTCTTTCCAACGCCGGAAGGGCCGGAGATGACGATCAGTTTTCCGCTCATGTCAGTTCCGCCTCCTCAGCTGCATTGTTATCCATTTTCCCTGCCGCTCGACCGGCAATGGTCTCCGGCTGAATGGCAGATAAAATCACATGATCCGTATCCATAATAATCACAGCGCGGGTCCGCCGGCCGTAGGTCGCATCCACAAGCATGCCTCTGTCCTTGGCTTCCTGAATAATCCGCTTGATGGGAGCCGATTCCGGGCTGACAATCGCCAAAAGACGCCCGGAGGAAACCATATTGCCAAAGCCAATATTGATTAGTTTCATAGGGCCTCCCGCTTATTCAATATTCTGTGTCTGCTCGCGGATCTTCTCCAGCTCCGCCTTGATCTCAACAACAACACGCGCCTGCTCCAGATCATTGCCCTTGGACCCGATGGTATTGGCCTCCCGATTCATCTCCTGCAGGAGGAAATCCAGCTTGCGTCCAATGGGGCCGCCGGTCGAAAGCATATTGCCCAGTTGATTCAAATGGCTGCGCAGACGAACGGTTTCCTCATCAACGGCAATCTTGTCCGCAAAAACTGCAGCTTCCGTCAGGATCCGGCTTTCATCAATGGAGGTACTGGCCAGCACCTCCTGCATCTTTGCCTGCAGCCGTGCGCGGTACTCCGCAACTGTCACAGGGCTCCTGGCCTCCACCTTCGCGACCAGGTCCAGAATCGCAGCTTTCCGATTCGACAGATCCTGCTCCATTGCATTTCCCTCTGCAGCACGCATGGCATCATACTGCCGGAGCGCTTCCTCCGTTGCCGTCAGGATCTCCTGGGCCTGCGCCTCCTCATCCATGTCTGCCTTTTCAACCAAAAATACATCCGGCAAGCGGGATAAGGCCGTTACGGAAATATCGTTCTTCACCGGATAGTCCGCCGCCATGGTTTGCATGGCGGACAGATATCCTTCCAGCACCGGGCGATTCAGAGAAATCCGAACCGCATCACCGGCCATATTGACGACAGTAATGAATACATCTACCTTGCCGCGTGTCACATGTTCCTTGACCAGCTGTTTGATACGATCCTCAGCAAAGCCATAAATCCTCGGAAGCTTAACTGTGCAATCCAAATAGCGGTTGTTTACGGAACGGATCTCAACCGTGATTTCGCGGTTCTCAAAACTACGGCATGCGCGGCCATATCCGGTCATACTTTTAATCAAGACGAACCCCTCCATGCTCTGATGCGCGGTTATTCCGCTGTGCTTTCTCCCATTTCATCCACAGGGACAATATCTACGAGTATTCTGTAGTCGTCCGGCGCCACAACACCGGCGCCTTCAAAGCCGTCGATATAAATCTTCACAGGCACGTAGATTGCATCGCCAGGCTCCACGGCAGTGAAGTCGGCAACCACCCGGAGATTGTCTTCCGTGATCTGACTGATGTCCTTCTCTCCGGCACGGATGGTCACCAGAAGCAGCGTGGTCTTGAACTTCACGCCGTATTCCGGAGAAAGCCCGATATATTGAAAGTTGCTGCTGGAAATCCGCATCTGGCGAATGGCTTTGTTCTTGATCTGCACGTTCACCGATGCTTCCTGCTCTCCGCTGATGTTGGTGCAGCCTTCCGGAATCACGATGGTTCTGCTCAACGTCTCGTTGTTGGTCATCAGGCTGGACAGGTCCACATTGGACAGCTTGATGCTGGTCAGGCTCTCCAATACGGCAGGATCGCCGGACAGACGGATACTCCTCGGCTTGATATCCAGAACCACGTCCGCCGAGGTAGCGCCTCCGCCTTCAATCAGCGGCGCTTCCAGCGGAACGTCTTTATACATCAATACAGGCAGCGTCACTTCCACCTCTGTCACATTGCAGGACAGAGAAGTGGTGTCCACAGGCTCTCCGTTATCGTTCACAATCGTCAGGGGCAAGGTCGCCGTAATGGTCTGCCCGACATTTTCACGATCCAGCACAGCCTGCGCCTTGCTGATCTGATCAATAACCTTCTGCGGCCCCTCAATCACAACTTCAGAATAATTCTGCGTCAGGCGGTCCGTCATATAACCTTCCTGGAGGCGGACATTCTGCTGAATTACAATGGGGATTGTCTTTTTGATCTGGTTTTCCAGAGTAACGGACACGGCAGACGGGTCCTTCGTGCCCAGCACCAGATCCTGGATGGACACGGAAGACGGCAGCGTCAGGTCGTTGATGTCATAGGACAGGCTGTAGGTCTGTGCGCTTCTGAGGTAGGTCACATTGATTGCCAGCTGCAGTTCGGATTTATTCTCCTGCAGTTTTGTGAGAACGGAACGCTTTCCGGTAAAGGACAGCTCCACACCATTGGCAACGTTGCTGTCCGTAATCAGGAGGTCATAGTCCTCCCGCAGCAGATCCTGACCGGAGAAGGTCACCGGAATATTATAGATGGTAATGCTGCCCTCCGGGTTTTCCACGGTGACCACATATACCCACAGTCCCAGGGAAACCACAATGGCACACAACAAACTGAGCCATTTTTTATTTTGCATTGGTATGCTTCCTCTTGGTCAAAAATTGTTTCAGGCGGATAATCAGGGTTTTCTGCTCTTCTTCGCTGGGAATCAGCTCTGCCATCAGCAGCTTTTCCAGGGTCTGCGGCGCCAGATGCCGTTTCAGCATACCGCCGATGGCCACGGAGATGGTTCCGGTTTCTTCCGAAACAATCACCACCACTGCGTCAGACACTTCACTGGTGCCAATACCGGCACGGTGTCTGGTGCCGAGATCGCTGTTGAGGTGCGGATTCTCCGACAGCGGCATGACACAGCCGGCGGCTGCCACACGGCCGTCCCGGATAATCACGGCTCCGTCATGCAGAGACGCTTTGGGGAAAAACAGGTTGCGCAGCAGCTGCTCCGTGGTTTTTGCGTCAACCAGAGTGCCTGTTTTGAAATATTCTTCCAGGGATGCTTCTCTTTCAAATATCAAAAGAACACCGACGCGCTCTTTGGACAGGATTTCGCAGGCAGAGACAGTTGCTAAAATGGCCTTTTCTGTTTCGCCGCGCGGCGTTTTCCCGTTGACCAGATCCTTCACTACGTTTTTCCCGCCAAACCGTTCCAGGGCGCGGCGCAATTCCGGCTGAAACAGAATCACCAGTGCGATGAATCCCAGCTCCAGGATTTTGCTGAGGATGAAATTCAGCATATAGAAATCCATCACATCGGTCAGCAGGGTCAGGAGCAGAATCAGGATGATGCCTTTGGCCACTCTTGCAGCACTGGTAGAATGGACCAAATTGATCAGCTTGTATATCAGGAATGACACAATCAGGATATCCAGGATATCCGTCACACCCATATTCTGGAATGCGAACAGAGCGCCCCGGAGAAAATCCGCTATCTCGTGCAAGGGCCCACACCACCATTCTAAATGTCTACAAATAATCATTGTAATTATAGCCCACATGAGGCCGGTTGGCAAGGGTGGGGAATGAAAAAAATCAATTTCCAAGAATACCGCCTAAGGTTTCCGCAAAACGGTCGATCTCCTGCGGCGTTGTGAAGTCAGAAAGGCTGACACGGATCGTTCCGGTTTCCAGCGTTCCGGCGCATTTGTGGGCCATGGGCGCGCAGTGCAGACCCGCCCGAACGGCAATCCCCGCATCAGAGAGCCTGGCGGCCAGTTCCTCGCAGTCCCAGCCTTCGGCAGTCAGCGAGAGAACGCCCGTTTGCAGGGTGCCGCCGGCATAATACTGCCGTATCGGAAGGTCTCTCAGCTCCCGATGAAGCTTCCTCAACAGGGCGTTCTCCCCCTGCCGAACCGCAGTCAAACCGCGCCGCTTCAGGTATCGGATTCCGGCCAACAGGCCCGCGATCCCCGGTACATTGTGCGTTCCGGCCTCCACCCGGTCCGGAAGAAAATCCGGCATATCCAAGGAGGCGGACAGGCTCCCCGTACCGCCCTCGAATAAAGTGTCCGGTGTTTGGCCGCAAAGCAGCATTCCGGTTCCCTGGGGCCCGTACAGGCCCTTGTGCCCCGGCATTGCAATAAAGGCAGCCTGCAGCTGTTTCAGGGATAACGGCAGAATTCCCGCGGATTGGGCCGCATCCACAATCAGCGGTACTCCCCGCCGGCGGCAGAGGGCCGCCACTTGTTCAACAGGCAGAACGTAGCCAAATACATTGGAAACGTGCGTGCAAATAACGGCTTTTGTATCCCGCGTGATAGCGTGGTCAAAGGCGTCCAGGGTATCATCCGGGTCAAAAAGCCTGGAGCCGGCGGTTTCAATTTGGGCGCCCAGATGATGGAGCGGCCGCATGACCGCGTTATGCTCAAAGCCGGACACAACCACGCGGTCTCCCGGCTTTACCAGTGTTTTGATTGCGAGATTCAGCCCATGGGTCGCATTCATGGTAAAGACAACCTGTTCCGGATCGGTTCCAAACAATTCTCCGGCTTCTTGCCGGCAGAGAAACGCTGTCTCGGCTGCTTTTCTGGCTGCGGCATGGCCGCTGCGGCCAAGGCTCGCACAGGACAACATGGCTTCCTGTACTGCGGCATAGACTTCCGGTGGCTTCGGCATGCTGGTTGCCGCGTTATCCAGATAGATCAAACCGGCACCTCCTGCGGAGGCAGGCCGGGATACACTCGGTACGCATGTTCAAAGAATAACCCTTCTCTTCGCAGAACCAGCGCCGCTGCCTGCAGATTGGTGCCATCCAGCTGCAGCGCATAACCGCACCCCTGGGCAGATAGGCTTTTGGGCGATCGCAAAAATGCTGCCGCTATTCCGTTTCGGAGCAGTGCCATCGCCGCGCTCTGCGCACGGGTCATGGAGCGAAATGTGAGATAAAACTGATACATAGGTCTACCCTCCCGTCCATCTTATGCCGCTGCCCGCAAAAAGAAACGCCGGCTCTCTGTTTTCTCCTCAGAAAGCCGGCATATCGCGTTTTTTCACAGCTCCTCCAGCAGACAGACAGCGTGGGCGGCAATGCCCTCCTCCCTGCCTGTAAAGCCCAGGTGCTCCTCCGTTGTCGCTTTGATATTGACCCGGTCCGCATCCACCTGCAGAACCCGGGCGATCCGCTGTTTCATTTCCGGAATATACGGCGAGAGCTTGGGCTTCTGGGCCAGTATGGTGGCGTCAAGATTGCCCACGCCATAGCCCTTGCGTCCAATGGCCAGACAAACTTCCTTCAGAAGCACGGTACTGTCGGCGCCCAGATAGGCATCGTCCGTATCCGGAAACATTCCTCCAATGTCCCCCAGGGCTGCCGCGCCCAGCATCGCATCCATCATGGCATGGAGCAGCACATCTGCGTCAGAATGCCCGTCCAGTCCTCTGGTATAGGGAATCTCCACGCCGCCGAGGATCAGCTTTCTGCCTTCCGTCAGGCGGTGGACGTCATAGCCGTGTCCAATTCTCATTGACGTGTTCTCTCCTTCAAAATTGCTTCCGCCAGCAAAAGGTCCACCGGCGTGGTGACCTTGATATTCTCGTCAGAGCCGTCGGTCAGATAGACGGACATGCCCAGGGCTTCCACTGCAGAGCAGTCGTCCGTAACAGGCAGTTTTTCTTCCAAAGCCCGTTTCAGAGCGCCGCGCAGCAGATCAAAGTCAAACACCTGGGGCGTCTGCACGGCGAAGAGGGACGAACGATCCGGCGTTCCTGTGACAATCCGGTTTTCGGCCGTTTTGATGGTATCCTTTACGGGAACAGCCGGTGCTGCTGCATGAAAAGCAGCCGCCTTCCGGACCGTTTTCTCAATAATCTCCGGTGTAATCAAAGGTCTGGCCCCGTCGTGAACGGCCACCAGCTCTGCGTCCGATACATGATCCAGACCCCTATAAACGGATTCCGCCCGGCTGGCGCCGCCGGGAACGATGATGGATACTTTGTCAAAGCCGTTTGTCTGGCAGAGGCGGCTCATCTGAGACAGCAGTGCTTCTCTTGTAACAATCACAATTTCAGTAATCTCGTCACATTGCTGGAAGGCACGAATGGTATGGACAATCAGCGGTTCTCCATGCAGGGAGGTCAAAATCTTATCCGTTCCCTGCATCCGGCTGGAACTCCCGGCAGCGACAATCACAGCTGCGCAGGTTTCCGTTTTTTTTCGGAATTGCTTCAAAGCATGGAGCATAGAACACGTCCTCCCTTACAGCGCATGCACCAGATCTTTATAGACTTTGCCGCGCACCATAAAGTTTTTGAATTGGTCAAAGGCAGCACAGGCCGGCGAAAGCGTTACTACATCTCCCGCCTCGGCATGCGCATGGGCAGCCTTTACGGCTTCCTCCAAGGAGGAGACGAGCTGGATTTCCGGTGCGCCCTCCCGATAGTCCGGCGACTGCAATACAGCCTCCCGGATTTTTTCCGCCGTATGGCCGCATAGAATCAGCCGCTTGACATGGGCGGTAATTTCCGGACCTAACACATCAAACGGGATGTGCTTATCATAGCCTCCGGCAATGAGGATGACCTTTTGGTCAAAGGAATGCAGACCGGCAATGGTCCGGCTGGGGCTGCTGGCGATGGAATCGTTGTAGTACCGGACGCCGTCCAGTGTGCGCACCAGCTCGATCCGGTGCTCCACGCCGCCAAAGCTCCCGGCCACCGCCGCCACATCCTCCGGGGATGCATATTCCTGGGTGGCGCACAGAGCTGCCATATAGTTTTCCACATTGTGCAGGCCGGGCAGTAAAATCCCGGAGCGGGTCATAACCGCTTTCCCCTGGAAATACACCGTATCCCCTTCCAGCCAGGCTCCGCAGGGCGGAACGGACTTTCTGGAGAACCAGGAGACATTCCCCGGAGCCTTTGGCGCAAAGGATGCGGTGATGTCATTGTCCAGATTGAGCACCAGAAGATCGCCCGCACGCTGGTGCAGATAGATATTCTCTTTGGCCCGGACGTACTCCTCCATATCCTTGTGAATATCCAGATGATTGGGCGCCAGATTGGTAACCACGGCAATATGCGGAGACTGCGTCATGTTCATCAGCTGGAAAGAACTCAGCTCCACCACTGCTAGGTGATCCGGCGCCATTTGATCTGCCAAAGGCAGCAGCGGCTGCCCAATGTTGCCGCCAATCCAGACTGTTTTTCCGGCATGGCGGAGAATCTCCGCAATCAGCGTGGTCGTGGTGGTCTTTCCGTCTGAACCCGTAACTGCCACAATGGGACAGGGGCAGACGGAGAAAAACGCTTCCATCTCCGAAGTCACCACGGCTCCCTGTTCCCGCAGCTTCTGCAATGCAGGAATATTGGGATGCATGCCCGGGGTCCGGAACACCACATCTGCCGTCAGGTTTTCCAGATAATCCGGCCCGACGTGCAGCACCGCGCCGGCTTGCTCCAGTTCCAGAACCTCCGGTTCCAGATCCTCCCGCGGCGTTTTGTCACAAGCGGTCACAGAAATCCCATACTGCAGCAAAAGCCGGATCAAGGGACGGTTGCTGACGCCAATTCCGAGCACAACCGTTCGTTTGCCCCGCAGCGCATTGAAATAGGATTTCATCAGAGAATTCATGCGAATCGCCTCATTTCTAATTCTCCTAGTTATATGATGATCGGTTTTCATACGCACGCTTATTTCTATGACGGACTCCGACCCGCACTGTCATTGCGGATTGCCGCGCCAGTCTGCGGACTGGCTCGCAATGACAAATTGCAATGCTTATTGAAGCCGATCATCATAAAAGCTATTTATATTATATCCGCTTTGCTGCTGCTTTGCAATTCATTTGACAAGCAGGCAAAAATAAAGTAAAATAACGCTGCGACCAGGTCGGACAGTCGCGTGTGCAGTGCCGAAAGGCCGTACATGAGGAAAGTCCGGGCTCCACAGGGCAAGGATAACGGGTAACGCCCGCCGAAGGCGACTTCAGGAAAAGTGCAACAGAGAGATACCGCCCCGCTTTCGTGGGGTAAGGGTGGAAAGGTGCGGTAAGAGCGCCCCCGATGGTGTGGAAGCATCCATCGCTGTAAACTCTATCCGGAGCAACACCGCAGAGGAAGCAAGGCTGGCCCGGCTGCTTCCGAGAAGGTGGCTGGAACGCAGCGGCAACACTGCGTCTAGATAGATGACTGTCGATTACAGAACCCGGCTTACAGACCCGATCGCAGAACAAGGCAGCATGGCACGAGTCATGCTGCCTTGTTCTTTTTGCCAGGGTACTCCTTGCCCAACGCAAATTGTTTTGTGAAATCCGCCAAAAAGGTTTCTATTGATTTTAGCGCGGTAGAGCATTAGAATATTACCATGGTAGTAAAAGAAAGGAAATGGGCCATGGATATTCTGCATCAGGAAAATGTCGACCTTCTGTTCCGGGCAATCTTGTCTTTGAAAACCCCTGAGGAATGCTACGCGTTTTTTGAGGACGCCTGTACCATCAAGGAGATTCAGGAGATCGCGCAGCGTTTTGAGGTCGCCTCCCAGCTGTGGCAAGGGAAAAGCTACAGTGCCATCAACCAGTCCTCCGGTGCCAGTACGGCAACCATTTGCCGTGTCAAGAAGTGCCTGTTGTACGGCAACAGCGGTTACCGGACGGTTTTGGAGCGCATCTGCCCAACGGAGGACAATCATGACTGAGCTGATGAAGCTGGAAGAACAAGTATCCTTCTCCCTGCGGGCGTTGTACCACCGTTACGGCTACGCACAATTCAAAATGAGCAAGTTTGAACCCTACTCGCTCTATCTGCAAAATAAAGAATTTCTCGTCTCAGAAGGCGTGATTACTTTCACGGATACAGACGGCGCCCTGCTGGCCCTGAAGCCGGATGTGACACTGTCCATTGTCAAAAACTGCCGCGATGGTCACGACTCCCTTCAAAAGGTCTGCTACAGTGAGAATGTCTACCGCATTGCCGGACCGGGAAAGGGCTTCCGAGAAATCATGCAGACAGGGTTGGAGTGTCTGGGCGATATCGGAATATATGAGCTGGGAGAGGTTCTTCTTCTTGCAGCCAGAAGCCTGCAGTGTATCTCCCCCAGCTTTTTGCTGACGGTCTCCCATCTGGGGATCATTGAACCGCTTCTGCAGGAGATGCAGCTCGGGGACGAAGCTTCCCAGACAGCCCTGCAGTGCCTGCGCGAAAAGAATGAGGCATCCCTCCGGGATTGCTGCAGCGGCGCACCGGCGGAGCTGGTGGAACAGTTGGCTTCACTGATGATGCAGAACAGCTGCATCTTGCAGGCGGTCAACGCGCTGCCGCCCGGGAAGGCCCGCTCGGAATTGCAGACGGTGGCCGCACTGCTGGAGCAGGCAGGACTGGCAGACCACGTTCGGTTGGATTTCTCGATTATCGGTGATCGCAATTATTACAACGGAATCGTATTCCGGGGCTATATTGAAGGAATTCCATCGGAGGTTCTGTCCGGCGGCCAGTATGACCGGCTTCTGATACGCCTGAACAAGCACGCCAAGGGCGTTGGCTTTGCTGTGTATCTGGATCAGCTGGAGCTGTTGGAAGACCGGAAAAAAACCTATGATGTTGACACAGTTCTGATCTATTCAGACGAAGCAGATCCTTTGGCTCTTTCAGCTGCGGCCGATCAGCTGGCCGAAAACGGTGTGCTGCTTACCAAATCCATGCCGCCGCGTCTGACCTGCCGCCGTGTCATGCGCTTTCAGAATGGGAGGGTCACAGAGATTGAATACCATGGTTAATATCGCTCTCCCCAAAGGGCGCCTGGGAGAAAAGGTCTATGATCTGTTTGAGGCGTCCGGATACGGCTGCCCGTCTATCCGCGAAAACAGCCGAAAGCTGATTTTTGAAAACGAAGGCGCCGGTGTTCGGTTCTTCTGGGTGAAGCCGTCTGACGTGGCAATCTATGTGGAACGGGGCGCGGCCGATCTCGGCGTTGCGGGAAAAGACATTCTGCTGGAATATGCACCGCAGGTTTACGAGCTGCTGGATCTGCACATGGGCAATTGCCGCATGGCTGTAGCCTCCAAACGCGGCTTCCGGGACGATCCGGACAAGACCCTGCGCGTTGCTACGAAGTATACCAATATTGCAAAGAAATACTACAGCGCGCAGTGCCGCGACATCGACATCATCCATCTCAACGGCTCCATTGAGCTGGCCCCCATTCTGGGATTGTCCGATGTGATCGTGGATATTGTGGAGACGGGTACCACGCTGAAAGAAAACGACCTGGTTCCCTTTGAAACAATCGTTCCCATCAGCGCACGTCTGATCAGCAACAAAGTCTCCTATCAGTTCAAATACTCTGAAATCTCAACCATAGCTGCGGCACTGAAAGGCCAGGTGAACCCCTGATGATGAGAATACTCAAGGAAAGCGACGTCTCCGCCCGGGAGATCCTTGCACGGGCCGGATCCGGCGTGGATGTATCGGCCACTGTTTCCGCAATCCTTGCGGATGTGCGGCAAAACGGCGATTCCGCCCTGTTTCAATACTGTGAGCGCTTCGACCATGCTCATCTGACTGCACTGGAAGTCAGCCAGGAGGAAATCGACGCTGCAATCGCCGCAACGGATCCCGGTTTTCTGGACATTCTGCGGGAAGCCGCAGAGAACATTCGAAGCTTCCACCGGCAGCAGCTGCGCAGCAGCTTTATTCTGACCGAGAAGCCAGGCGTGGTCATGGGACAGAAAATCATCCCCATTGAAAAAGTGGGCCTGTATGTGCCCGGCGGCACAGCTGCCTATCCCTCCACGGTACTGATGGACGCCATCCCCGCCAAGCTGGCAGGCTGCCGGGAGATCGTCATTGTTACGCCTCCCGGCCCTGGCGGCAAGCTGCCGGACGCCATTCTGGCCGCAGCCAGCATCGCAGGCGTTGACCGGGTCTTCAAGGTCGGCGGCGCCCAGGCCATTGGCGCTCTGGCCTACGGCACCCAGTCCATTCCCAAAGTGGACAAAATTGTCGGGCCTGGCAACGCCTATGTGGCGGAAGCAAAGCGACAGGTCTTTGGCCTGGTATCGATCGATATGATCGCCGGCCCCAGCGAGATTCTGGTTGTAGCCGACGGCAACAGCAATCCCGTCCACCTGGCCTCCGATCTGCTGAGCCAGGCGGAGCACGACCGCATGGCCAGCGCGGTTTTAATCACCGACAGCATGGCATTGGCTGAAGCTGTACAAAAAGAAGTGGAATGCCAGCTGCGGCGTCTGCCGCGGCAGGAGATTGCCAGGGTCTCTATAGACAGCAACGGCAAAATCATTGTAACGGACAGCATTTCCAGGGCCATCGACATCGCCAATGATCTGGCCCCGGAGCATCTGGAGCTGTGCGTGGATAATCCCTTTGATTATCTGGACGCCGTCCGCAATGCCGGCTCCATCTTCCTGGGCCGTTATTGTCCGGAAGCGCTGGGGGATTATCTGGCCGGCCCCAACCATACCCTGCCCACCAGCGGCACAGCCCGCTTCTCCAGTCCCCTCTCCGTGGATGATTTTGTGAAAAGGTCCCAATACACCTATTTTACCCGGGAAGCGCTGCAGAAAGTATCCGGCAGCATCGCTGCCTTTGCAGAAAAAGAGGGCCTGCAGGCCCACGCCCGCAGCGCCCTGATCCGGTTTGAGGAGTCCCAGTCATGAGTAAGTACTTAAATGACCGTTATCAGAGCCTGTGTGTCTACACCCCCGGCGAACAGCCTCAGGATCAGGTCTATGTCAAACTGAACACCAACGAATCCCCCTTCCCCGCAGCGCCGCAGGTGGTCGCCGCCATTGGGGAAAAGGAGCTGCAAGACCTGCGGCTGTATTCCGATCCCACCTGCAAGCCTCTGCTGGAAAAGCTGGCTCAGACGTATCATGTGACGCCGGAGAATGTGTATGTCTCCAATGGCTCCGACGATATTTTGAATTTCGCCTTTATGGCATTCTCCGGCACTCCGGGACGGGCAATCTTTCCGGACATCACCTACGGCTTTTATCAGGTCTATGCGGATCTGTATCAGATTGAAGCCAAAAAGATCCCGCTGGCCGAGGATTTTTCCGTGGATTACCGAGATTATTGCCATCAGGATTCCATGATCGTGCTGGCCAATCCCAATGCCCAGGTGGGCCGGGCGCTGCCCCTGTGGCAGATGGAGGAAATCATCGCCACCAATCCCGATCATGTGGTGCTGGTGGACGAGGCCTATGTGGACTTCGGCGCGGAGAGCTGTGTGCCTTTGATTAAAAAATACCCCAACCTTTTGGTGGTTCAGACCTTTTCCAAGTCCCGCAGTCTGGCCGGTGCGCGTCTGGGCTTTGCCATCGGCAATCGGGACCTGATTGCCGATCTGAACCGGCTGAAGTATTCCACCAATCCCTATAATATCAACCGGCTGACCATGGCTGCCGGCATTGCGGCCCTGGACGCCACGGCGTACTACGAAACCAACTGTCAAAAGATCATGGCGGCCAGGGAGTATGCCGCGCAGGCGCTGGAAGGTCTGGGCTTTACGGTGATCCCCTCTCAGTCAAACTTTATATTTGCCGCCCATTCTCAAGTGAGCGGAATGGATTTATACGCAGAGTTAAAGCGGCGCGGCATTCTGGTGCGCCATTTTGAGGAGCCGAGAATCCGAAACTTCAACCGCATCACCATCGGCACCATGGAGCAAATGCAGCTTCTGGTCAGCACCATCTCCGACATTCTGGGAGGCAGCGTATGAGAACAGCACAATTGGAACGCAAAACAGCAGAAACCCAGATTTCCCTTTCCCTGAACCTGGACGGCACCGGGAGCAGCCGGATTGATACCGGCTGCGGATTCCTGGATCATATGCTGACGCTCTTTGCCAGGCACGGCCGCTTTGATCTGGACGTGCAGTGCCGGGGAGATACCCGGGTGGACGACCACCACACCGTGGAGGATATCGGAATCTGCCTGGGGAAGGCCTTTGACCAGGCCCTCGGCGATCGCCGGGGCATCAACCGCTATGGATCCGCGACGCTCCCCATGGACGAAGCTCTGATTCTCACTGCCGTCGATTGTTCCGGCCGGGGACTTCTGGCCTATGGCCTGGAGATTCCGACGGAGAAAATCGGCACCTTTGATACGGAATTGACGGAGGAGTTCTGGCAGGCCTTCTCCCGCTGCGCCAACCTGACGCTGCACATCCGCCAATTGGCCGGGCGCAACAGCCACCATATCGTGGAAGGTGCCTTCAAGTCGGCTGCCCGAAGCCTCCGGCAGGCCGTGGCGCCGGATCCTGCCGCTGCCGGAGAGATTCCTTCGACGAAAGGGGTTCTGTGATGCTGGCGATCATTGACTATGGCGTTGGGAACCTGTTTTCCCTCCGCTGTTCCCTGGAAAAGGTAGGCGCGGATGTGGTTGTTTCTCACGATCCCGCCGTACTGCGGCAGGCAGAAAAGCTGATTCTGCCGGGCGTGGGCGCCTTTGGCGATGCGGCCGGGAAATTGAGAACCAGCGGCCTCGACCAGATCATACTGGAGGAAGTCTCAAGGAGCAAACCGCTGTTGGGAATCTGTCTCGGAATGCAGCTGCTTTTTCAAACCAGCGAGGAATACGGGGAACATCAGGGATTGGGCCTGCTCCGGGGGCGCGTGGTTTCCATGGAGGGGCGAATTCCCGTTTCCCTGCCCATCCCTCACATGGGATGGAATGCCCTGCATTTTCAGCAGCCGGCCTGTCCCCTCTTTTCAGGCATTCAGGAGGGAGACTTTGTCTATTTTGTCCACTCCTACTACGCAGTGGACTGTGCCGACAGTCTGGCTGCCACCGCCCAGTACGGTGCGGAACTGACAGCGGCGGTAGCCCAGGGAAATGTCTACGGCTGTCAGTTCCATCCGGAAAAAAGCGGCCGGGTCGGTTTGCAGATTCTGAAAGCGTTCTGCGATTTGGAGGTTTGAGATGCTGATTTTTCCGGCAATTGATCTGGTACAGGGGCAGGCCGTGCGCCTGTACCAGGGCGACTATGCCCAGATGACCGTCTATGACACCGATCCCCTGCGGGTCGCCCGGACATTCCAGTCCCAGGGCGCATCCTGCCTGCACTTGGTGGATTTGGAAGGAGCGAAAAACGGCGGAACCCCCAATCTGGAGGTGATTACCCGCATTGTGTCGGAGACTTCCCTCTTTACGGAGGTCGGCGGCGGGATTCGCTCCATGGAAACGGTGGAAACCTATCTCACAGCCGGCGTCAGCCGTGTGATTCTGGGCACAGCCGCCGTTACCGATGAAGCTTTTCTGCGGCAGGCCGTTGCCGCATGGGGCAGCCGCATCGCTGTGGGCGTCGATATCCGGGACGGCTATGTTTCCATCAAAGGATGGACGGAGCAGTCCGCATATACCTGCAGCCAATTTTTTGAAAAGATGCAAAAATTGGGGGTTCAAACCATTATCTGCACGGATATCTCCCGGGACGGCGCCATGGCGGGCACCAATCTGAACCTCTACCGGCAGCTGTCGCAGGCCTACCGGATGGACATTGTGGCCTCCGGCGGGGTGTCCTCCCTGGCAGATGTCAAAGCCCTGCGGGAGATGGATCTCTACGGTGCGATCATCGGAAAAGCCTATTATACCGGCGCCATTGACCTGCGCCAGGCAATCGAGGTGGCATCATGATTACAAAACGGATTATCCCCTGTCTGGACGTAAAGGACGGCCGCGTGGTCAAAGGCGTCAATTTCCTGGGCCTGTCAGATGTTTCCTCCCCTGTGAAGCTGGCCCAGTTCTACAGCGACTGCGGCGCAGATGAGCTGGTGTTCTATGATATCACGGCCTCCGCCGAAGGCCGGGCACTGTTTACGGACATTCTCCGGGAAACTGCCAGCCAGGTATTTATTCCGCTGACCGTGGGCGGCGGCATAAACACCATTGACGATTTTGATCGTGTGCTGAAATGCGGCGCCGACAAGGTCAGCGTCAATTCCGGTGCCATCCGAAATCCCTCCCTGATTGGGGAGGCTGCAAAGAAATACGGCAACCAGTGTGTTGTGCTGTCCTGTGACGTAAAACGAGTTGCCGGACAATTCCGGGTCTTTGCCAAAGGCGGCCGGGAGGATACGGGTCTAGAGGCCATTTCCTGGATCAAATCCTGCGTCGCCGCCGGAGCCGGAGAAGTTGTGGTCAATTCCATCGATACCGACGGCGTCCGCCAGGGCTTCGATTTACCCATGCTGGAGGCCGTCTGCTCCGCAGTCAACGTCCCGGTTATTGCCTCCGGCGGTGCGGGATCTGCAGAGGACTTTGTCACCTTGTTCCAAAAAATCCCCGATGTATCCGCCGGACTGGCCGCCTCCATTTTCCATTTCGGAGAGTTGGAAATTCCGGTTCTGAAGCAGACACTTCGGGAACACAATATTCATGTGAGGGATTGAAATGCTGGATCTGAATACCTTGAAATTTGACGAAAATGGATTGATTCCTGCCATTGTGGTTGACGCTGAAACAAAAAAAGTTTTGACCCTGGCCTACATGAACCGCGAAAGCCTGGAGATTTCCATCCGGGAAAAGCGCACCTGCTTCTGGAGCCGCTCCCGTCAGACCCTCTGGCGGAAGGGCGAGACCAGCGGCAATGTGCAGCACATCGTCTCCATCACCGCCGACTGCGACCGGGACGCCCTGACAGTCCTGGTAGAGAAAGACGGGCCGGCCTGTCACCTGGGTACCGACTCCTGCTTTGAGACGCCGGTCTGGGAAAATGAGGATCTCCATCCTTTTTCCCTGGACGGCTTGATGGAGATGCTGGTCGGCCGAAAGCAGGAAAAGAAGGAGGGCTCCTATACTTCCTACCTGTTTGAAAAGGGCATAGACAAGATTCTGAAAAAAGTCGGCGAAGAAACCACGGAGGTAATCATCGCCGGAAAAGCAGGAGACAAAGGGGAAACGGTCTATGAAATTGCGGATCTGACCTATCATGTTCTGGTATTGATGATTGAAATGGGAATCTCCCTGGAGGACATCCGCAGAGAATTGGCCTCCCGCCATGTGATTGACAAGAAAATCAAGCAGGAGAAAATGGTATAAAAGAAGGGCATGGCTGAACGCCATGCCCTTTTCTGTCTTGGTAAATCAGCCCTGACCCTTCATGCGAGCGAAGCAATCGCTGCAGTACACGGGACGGTCGGACTTGGGCTCGAAGGGAACCTTCGCCTCGCCGCCGCAGGCAGCACAGGTAGCGGTGAAATACTCTCTGGGACCGCGGGCCGCATTCTTGCGGGCATCACGGCAGGCCTTGCAGCGCTGGGGTTCGTTCTGGAAGCCACGCTCCGCATAGAACTCCTGCTCACCGGCAGTGAACACAAATTCGGCGCCACATTCCTTGCAAACTAAAGTCTTGTCTTCGTACATTGATCTTACCTCTCTTTAGCAATTGTTCCCTGAAGTATTTCCCAAAGGCATTCGGTCAGGGTCTGCGAGCGGGCATCAAGAATTCCCGCACTCTGATATGCCATTTTTTTGGCACAAGAGTATTATATATCACCAAGCGGGTATTTGTCAATAATAATAAAACTGTTTTCGATTTATTCTTTATTTTTGTATGTTTTCGACGGTAGTCGCCACCAATTGCGCAACCGCGTGCGCCTTCTCCACGGTCGAAGCCTCTACCATGACGCGAATCAGCGCTTCCGTACCGGATGCACGGACCAGAATCCGTCCATCACCAGACAGAGACGCTTCTCCCTGCGCAATGGCAGCCTGGACCTGCTCACAGGCAATCAGGGCTTTTCTCGCTGCAGCGTCATGGGGCGCCGCTACATTGATCAGCTCCTGCGGATAACGGGAGATCTCCCCTGCCAGCTGGCTGACGGTTTTGCCGCTCTCACAGAGGATTTGGAGGAACTGCAGGGCTGCCAGCTGGCCGTCGCCAGTGGTCATATGTTCCAGGAAAATGATGTGGCCGGACTGCTCGCCGCCCAGAACCATGTGCTCCTTTTGCATCAGCTCCAGGACATTCCGGTCACCTACAGCCGCACACAGAAGCTTCAAGCCGTTTTCGGCGCAGTACTTATGTAAACCCAAATTGGACATCACGGTCGCAACAAAGCCATCCTGCTGCAATCTGCCCTGGTTGTGCAGATACTTGGCACAGATTGCCATGATCTTATCGCCATCCACCTCACAGCCATCCTGATCCACCACAAGGCAGCGGTCAGCGTCTCCGTCAAAGGCGATGCCCAAGTCATAATACCCGTTTCTGACCCGCTGGGCCAGGCCTTCCAGATGGGTGGAACCACAATGGTCGTTGATATTGACGCCGTCGGGATTGTCGTTAATCACCACAGCATCGAGATCGAACCGGTTAAACAGACGCTGTGCCGTTGTGGAAGCCGCGCCGTTGGCGCAGTCCACCAGAACCCTTAATCCGGAAATATCGTCCACCGTGGACGCCAGATGGCGAATATAGTATTCTGACGCATGCTTTCCATCCAGCACACGGCCAAGGGCGTCTCCTGTTTTCAGCGGCAGCTTCTCGCCGGACAATATCAGCGACTCGATCTCTTCCTCCAGGGCGTCATTGAGCTTAAATCCTTCGGCAGAGAACATTTTAATGCCATTGTATTCATACGGATTGTGGGACGCAGAAATCACAACGCCCGCATCTGCATGATAAAACACAGTAAGATAGGCGACCGCAGGGGTGGGAATCACGCCCAGGCGCACCGCATTGCAGCCGCAGGCACACAGTCCTGCCAGCAGCGCATTCTCCAGCATATCCGAGGAAATACGCGTATCCTTTCCAATGACCACAGTCGGCTTCTCCGATTTTCTCTCGGAGAGGCAAATTGCCGCAGCCTGACCAATGCGGTATGCCAGCTCACAATCCAATGTTTCATTGGCAATGCCGCGAATTCCGTCCGTACCAAACAGTTTACCCATCGTATTATCTCCTATTCAACCCGAAAACTCAGCTGCTCCGGTTCCTCCCGTGGTGCAGCAAGATGTAAATGCTCATATGCCAGCTGTGTCACGCAGCGCCCCCGGGGCGTTCTGGTCAGGAACCCAATCTGCATCAGGTAGGGTTCATAGACATCCTCCAGCGTGACAGCCTCTTCTCCAATGGTGGCTGCCAGGGTTTCCAGGCCCACGGGGCCGCCATTGTAATTTCGAATAATGGATTCCAGCATCCGCCGGTCCGTGGCGTCCAGGCCCAGATGATCTACCTCCAGACAGCTCAAGGCGTGATCCGCCGCCGCTCTGGTGATGACGCCGTCATGGTAGACCTGCGCGAAATCCCGAACCCGGCGCAGCATCCGGTTGGCAATTCTGGGGGTTCCCCGGGACCGGGAGGCAATCTCCATCGCGCCGTCCGGCGCAATCTCCATGCCGAGCAGTGCGGCGGAACGGGTCACAATCCTGGCCAGCTCCTGATTGGTATACAGCTCCAGACGCAGGGAAACGCCGAAGCGATCCCGAAGCGGGCTGGAAAGCTGTCCGGCACGGGTCGTGGCGCCGATCAACGTAAATTTTGGCAGATCCAGACGGATGGAGTTGGCGGAAGGCCCCTTCCCCACGATGATATCAATGGCGAAATCCTCCATGGCGGGGTAGAGAATCTCCTCCACCGCGCGGTTCAGACGGTGAATCTCGTCAATAAACAGAATATCACCGGCATTGAGATTGGTCAGCAGCGCCGCCAGATCACCGGCTTTTTCTATGGCCGGGCCGGAGGTGATCCGGATATTGACGCCCATTTCATTGGCGATGACTCCGGCCATGGTGGTCTTGCCCAAACCGGGCGGGCCGTAAAGCAGGACGTGGTCCAGCGGCTCATTTCTTCGGCGGGCAGCCTCGATATAGACCGCAAGGTTTCCCTTCGCCTTCTCCTGGCCGGTATAATCCGCCAGCGTCCTGGGACGCAGAGATCCCTCTCCGTCATCCAGGGGCGTCATGGAAGTTGTAATCAGAGGTGCCTCATATTCCTGAGAAAAATCCAGACTCATTTCCGGCCTCCTTTACTGCATGACCATCGCGCGCAGGGCGCTGCGGACAATTTCTTCCAGGGAAAGGTGCTCCACATCGACACCCTTCAGCGCCAGTCCAATCTCGCTCTGGGAGTATCCCAGGGACGCAAGAGCAGCGGCGGCCTCGGAGGCTTTGTTCCCTGCCGCTGTGGGAACAACTGCAGCGGCGCCTCCCATTTCCGGCAATTCGCCGGTCAGCTTATCCTTCAGCTCCAGGATGATCCGCTGCGCCATCTTTTTTCCAACGCCGGGCGCCATGGTCAGCGTTTTTTCATCCCCGGTCATCACCGCCAGCGTAAACTGGCTGGGACTTGTGGAGGACAAAATCGCCAGCGCAACCTTGGGCCCCACGCCGGATACGCCAATCAGCCGGTTGAAGCAGTTCAGCTCCTCCTTGGTGGAGAAGCCAAAAATGTCAAAGGCGTCTTCCTTGATATTGCAATAGGTATAGAGCTTCTGCTGTTTTCCCACCTGGAGCTGGGAAAGGGTGTAGCCCGTGGTATGGCAGGCGTAACCCACGCCGCCGCAGTCCAGAACTGCCAAGTTGGCTTCCAGCACCGTCACGGTTCCGTTGATATAGTAAAACATAGCGTCACCTTCTTACTGAATGCGGCTCAGGAGGCTGGTTGCGCTGCGGGCGTGACACAGGGCCACGGCAATGGCGTCCGCAGCGTCATCGGGACGGGCGACCTTCTCCATTTTTAAAATCCGCTTTGTCATATCCATCACCTGCAGTTTGGTTGCATTTCCATAGCCTACAACCGCCTGTTTGATCTGCATGGGCGTATATTCATAGACCGGCAGCTGCCGCTGGGCCGCAGCCAGGAGAATGACGCCCCGTCCATGGGACACACCAATTCCGGTCGTGACATTGTGGCCCCAGAACAGTTCCTCAATGGCCATACAGTCCGGCTTCACCGTGTCAATCAGCCGGTTCATATCCTCGTAGATCACCAGCAGGCGCTGGGAAAACTCCAGCTCCGGCGGCGTTGTGATGGTGCCGTATTGCTGCAGCTGAACGCTGCCCCTTGCGGCTTCCAAAATACCAAAACCGATGGTGGCATATCCGGGATCAATGCCTAAAATACGCATGGCGTTCCTCACAGCTGCAGCACAATTCCCGCCGCCGCCCCAATGGCAAGGATCACAACGGGATGGAGCTTGTTGAATTTCAGATAGAATGCCAGGAGCACCAGGAACAGCAGAAGGCTGGGCAGTGCCACCATGTTGGTCCACTGGAGCGCAGCAACCGCGTCCATGCGGAGCAGAACCGATTGCAGCACTCCCAGTACCGCAGCGGACACCATGCCCACAGACGCAGGCCGCAGGGTACGCATGGCGCCCTGGACATAGGCGTTTTCCCTGAACCGCTCCATCACCTTGGCCACCGCCAGAATGACCAGATAGGACGGCAGTACCAGCGACAGCGTGGCTAACAGGCCTCCCGGAAGCCCGCCTGCGGTCACGCCCACATAGGTTGCCATATTGATGCCGATGGGGCCGGGTGTGGACTCGGAGACAGCCAGCATATTGGCCAGCTCTGTCTGCGTAAACCAACCGTAGTTACTTCCCATTTTGCTGAGAAACGGAAGGGTCGCCAGGCCACCGCCTACCGCAAACAGGCCCGTTTTGAAAAACTCCCAGAAAAGGCGCAGATAGATCATGTCCGGTGCATCTCCTTCCAGGCCAACGCCACGCCAAGGATCAGGCAGGCGGCCACAACCCAGACAGGCGAAAGGTTCAGCAGAAATACCAGCAGCAGCGATGCGGCAAAGATCCCGTTGCCGAGAGCGCCCTTGACGCCTTTTCGGTACAATTTCGCCACGGAAACCACCACCAGTGCTGCGACCGCCACGCGAATCCCGGCAAATGCGTGCTGCACCACCGCATAGGAGGAAAAGCTCTTCAGAATGGTGCTGATGACGGTAATAATAATCAGAGACGGCGTCACCACTGCCAGGGTTGATACGGCACCGCCCAGGGCGCCTTTGAGCTTAGTGCCCACAAAGGTAGCCGTGTTGACCGCTATGACGCCTGGAGTACACTGTGAAATGGCATAGTAGTCCAGCACGTCCTCCTCCGTCACCCAATGGTGCTGATCGACGATCTCCCGCTGCAGCATGGGCAGCATGGCATAGCCGCCGCCGAAGGTGAACAAACCAATTTTGAAAAACGAAACAAATAAGTCCAGTAATATGCGCATCTCAAACCCTTCCATAAAAGGCCAGCCAATAGCAGGTGCCCAAAAATGCAAACAACACCACAGCAATCAGAAACCACGACAGCAGTCTGTGCCAGAATGGCCGCGGGTGTGCTTTTTCAGGTTCTTCCGGCTTCTGACCGGCGCTGTAATGCTCCAGTTCTTCCGTACTGCGATTCATGCAATCATTCCTTTCCAGATGCATTCCAGGTTATTATAGCACAGCTTTTATCCGTTGAACAGGTTTATTTTTGCCGGATATACCGGGGAAAAACCGGGCATACTGGCTACAGCCTGTTCTGGAGGTTTGAAAATGCTGGTATGTCTGCTCCGATCCGTTATTTTGTATCTTTTGTTGATTCTGGTGATCCGTCTGATGGGCAAGCGCCAGATCGGCGAAATGGAACCGTCGGAATTCGTCGTCACAATGCTGATTGCGGATTTGGCGTCCGTTCCCATGCAGGATCTGGGCATTCCTCTGCTCTCTGGCGTGATCCCGATCCTGACCGTACTGTCCATAGAGGTTCTGTTTTCTGCCCTGGCCTATCATTTTATTCCCATCCGAAAGCTGTTGTGCGGCAAACCGGTCATCTTGATGGAGAATGGAAAGATTCTCCTGAAAAGCCTGCAAAAAACACGTCTAACGCCGGATGAGCTGACCGAGCATCTTCGGGAAAAGGGCATTGTGGATCTGACCACCGTGAAATTCGCCATTCTGGAAACCAACGGGCAGATCAGCGCGCTGCTGGATGCAAGATATCAACCGCTGACCGTGAAAGATGCAGGAAAAAAAGCGCAGCCTTTGGAGCTTCCGGTTACCATCATCAGCAGCGGCAGGCTGCTGAAAGAGAACCTGAAGCTTTCCGGGCGGTCCGAGGAATGGGTGCGAAAGACCCTTACGGAGCATCACTGCCGTCTATCCGACGTGGTGCTCCTGACCGTGGACGCATCCGGGACACTGTATCTGGCCACTAAGCAGGAGGTATCATGAAATTTATTCTGTCCAGTCTTCTTCTGTTTTCCCTTCTTCTGGGGCTTTGCCTGTTCTCTGCGGCTTACGTTTCCCATGCGGTGGAGGAAACAGAGCTTCTGCTGACGGATGCCATGGCGCTGCAGCAGCAAGACCGTTACGCAGACGCCGCCGCCATGACCCATTGGGCGGCTGACCGTTGGAACAGCCATCAGGCATATTTCGGCACCGTCCTGCGCCATGATGAGGTGGACGACGTCATCCGGGAATTCTCCCGTCTGGAGTCCTATGCAGACACACAGGATACAGAGGAATACCTCAGTAATTGCGCTGCCTTGCTGGCTACCCTCAAGCACATCCGGGAAATGGAATGGCCCTATCTGTATAATCTGTTGTAAACAAAACCTGGACACCAATTTCACCGGTGTCCAGGTCAACGTATTGTTATTTCTCCGCCAGGATTTTGTTCAGCTCCTGCATAAAGCTGTTGATATCCTTAAACTGGCGGTAGACCGAAGCGAAACGGACGTAAGCTACCTCGTCCAAAGGCTTGAGCCGTTCCATGACCAATTCGCCGATGTGGGCGGCAGAAACCTCCCGGTCCAGAGAGTTCTGGATGATCTGTTCAATCTCATCCGCTGCATTCTCCAGGTCCGCCATGGGAACAGGACGCTTTTCACAGGCGCGGACCATGCCGTTGAGAACCTTATTCCGGTCGAAGGACTGGCGGCTGTTGTCTTTCTTCACCACGA
Organism: Oscillospiraceae bacterium; assembly: GCA_016296235.1. Classification (GTDB taxonomy): domain Bacteria; phylum Bacillota; class Clostridia; order Oscillospirales; family Oscillospiraceae; genus Avoscillospira. The sequence continues at coordinate 42,209 of JAEDJR010000001.1, read as the reverse complement.
TCATAGGCAGGCTCTCCACCGTCTCATAGGTGGTAAAGCGCTTCTGACAGGAAAGACACTCGCGTCTCCGGCGAATGGAGGTGCTGTCATCGGAGTGACGGGAATCCACAACTTTACTTTCCTGGAAACCACAGTAAGGACATTTCATGAGGATCATCCTCTCTTTCTCGTCATATAAGTGTATTATATCAAAGAAATCGTCATTTGTCTAGGGAGGTAAACCATGAGGTGCTGGGAATCTCTGCGGCAGCTTTGGGCTCCCTTTATACGCAGCCCCATTTCCCTCTACGCGGCAGGCGCAAGCTTCTATATGCTTCTTTCTGCGCTGCCGGCTTCGGCGTTTTTCCTGGCGCTGCTTCCCTATTTGCCGGTTACACAGACCACATGGACCCAGATCCTGGAGCAGGCCTTCCCTGCTCCGTTCCTCCCCATCGTCTTCGCGTTGCTGCAGGCCGCTGCCGCCAGGCGCTCCGCCGCCATGCTCTCTCTTTCCGCTTTGACCGCCCTCTGGTCGGCGTCCAAGGGCATCCTGGCATTGATGGACGGACTCAATGCCGTTCTTTCCATGCGCCACACAAAGCTGTATATCCTCCGCCGCTTAACAGCCATTGCTTATTTTCTGCTTCTGGAAGCAGGCCTTCTGGCCATGCTGGGGCTCTATGTTTTTGGCCGTCAGCTGTTGGACGGCTGCCTGCAATGGTTCCCCGGATTCTCTGAGCTGATGCGCCTGCTCCTGCAGCTGCGTGCTGTTTATACCGCGCTGCCTTTTGGTTTCTTATTTGCGGCGGTGTTTTATTTTTTGCCTGCCAGGCGTTTACGCTTCCGTTACTGCCTGGCGGGCGGGGTGTTTTCTGCAGCCGGATGGCTCATTCTGTCTCTGGGATTCTCGATTTATGTAAACTACATTTCCAATATGGACCGTCTTTACGGTGGTCTCGGTGTGATGCTGCTGGCTGCGGTCTGGGTGCACAGCTGTATGGTGCTGGTGCTGTGCGGCGGCCTGCTGGCACAGCTGCTGGCCGGTGGTCAATATCGCCCTCTTCTGATCCTGAAAGACACTTTTTCCGGGCGTTCATGAAATATTCATTTGGCATTTATCACCGGATATGATAGAATATACTATCATGCAGAAACGGGAGGGATCGGCGGATGTTCGGCTATGTGGTAGCGGAGCGTGCCTCCCTCAGTCCGGAGGACTTGCAGCGGTATCAGAGCTGCTACTGCGGTCTTTGCCGCTGCATCGGCCAGCGCTACGGTTCTTTTCAGCGTGCTGCGCTCAGCTATGATTTGACCTTTCTGGTCCTGCTGTTGTCCTCGCTCTATGAACCGGAGGAGCAGACGAGCCTGGGGCGCTGTGCCGCCCATCCTTTGAAGCAGCACTCTGCCTGGCAGACGCCGTCCACCGAATATGCCGCCGCCATGAACATGGTGCTGGCTTATTATAATTGCATGGACGATTGGCATGACGACCGGACACTCCGCTCCCTGCTGCAGGCCCGCTTATTTCGCCGCAGTGCCGGGGAGGCATCTGCTGCCTATCCGGAGCAGCGCGATGCGGTCATTCGGTGTATGGAGACGCTGTCCCGTATTGAGGCCGACGATGTTCAGGAGCCTGACGCCGGCGCAAGCGCCTTCGGCCGGCTGATGGGCCAGCTGTTTGTCTGGAAGAACGACCGCTGGGCGCCGCTTCTGCGGCAGATGGGCGAATCCCTCGGACGGTTTATCTACTTAACCGACGCAATTCTGGATCTTCCGTCCGATCTGAAGCACGGCGCCTATAATCCATTCCGCACCAGAGCCGCACAGGGCATTCAAAAAGAGGATCTTCTGCCGGTTCTGAAAATCCTGATGGGCGAATGCACCCAGGCGTTTGAGCGGCTGCCGCTGCTGCAGGATCTGAGTCTGATGCGCAATATTCTTTATTCTGGCGTTTGGACGCGGTTCTATTGGAATGACCGGAAGCCCGGCAAGGAGGAACACCATGTTTGACGATCCATATCGTATTTTGGGCCTGAAACCCGGGGCTTCCGAGGAAGAGGTCAAGCGTGCCTACCGGCAGTTGGCAAAAAAATACCACCCGGATATGAACCCGGGCGATCCTCACGCCGCAAAAATGATGAATGACATCAATGCCGCCTATGACCAAATCAAGAACCCGCCCCGGCAAACCACAACCCGCAGCGCCTACGATCCATTCGCCGGCTGGAGTCAGCAGCAAACAGGTCAGGATCAGTCTTCGGAGTTCCAGACCGCACGGCACTATGTTCAGGCAGGCAGCTACCAGGAAGCGGTGTATGTTCTGAACAACATTCCGTCCTCCCGGCGCTCCGCTGAATGGTACTATCTCAGCGCCATCGCCAACGCGAACCTGGGCAATCGTGTTTTGGCCTATGAACATATCAACCAGGCATGCCGCATGGAGCCGGACAACTATCAATACCAGATGATCCGGGATCAGATCGAACGGCAGGGACAGGCCTATGAAACACAGCAGCAGGGATTTCACTTCGGCCAGGTGGATCCGTGCCGGATCTGTCTGGGCTTCTGTATCTGCTACAATCTGATGACCTGCCGTTTCCCCGGGTTCTTCCTTTTCTGCTGAATGTACTTGTCCCGGCCTCTCCGGCACAGGCCGGAGAGGCTTTCGCAATTCCTTACTTGCGCACAAAGGACAGGCAGTCGGTGCACTGATCCACGGTGGGATTGCTCTCGTGGGTGCCGACCCTGATCTTGTTCAGAGAGCAGTAGTTCTCCATATCACAGTGGTGGGCGCACTGATTGACGGTGCACTCAATGGACTTGTTGGCCTGACAGTTCATACCTTTCAGCCTCCTTTTCTGGATTGCAGAAGTAGTATGGCCTGTTTGGGCCGATTGATGACTGGAAATATCCTCCGTTTATAGTGCCTTGGAAATTTTTTCCGCCGTTTCCCGTACTACTGCTATGGCCTTGTTGAACTGGTTGGATTCGATCTGACGGAACATCCCGATGATTCCGATGGCATAGCGTACATCGCCGTTTTCATCGAAAATCGGCGCGGCGACCGATCTCATGCCGGTTTTGTATTCCCCATTTTCCGTTGCGTAGCCACGTTTGCGGATCTCATCCAATTCCCGCTGCAGTGCCGCCTGGGTGGTAATGGTATGCTCCGTATAGGGCTTCAGATCCGTGCGCTTGAGAATGCTCTTCCGATCCTGTTCCGGCATATAGGCCAGGAAAAGCTTCCCCTGGGATGTACAATGGATCGGCAGACGGCATCCCATCTCCGCAGAAATCCACAGGCCGGTACGGTTGTCTGCCCGGTCCAGGGTGATGACCTCTCCCCGATCCAGAATGGAAAGAAAGACCGCTTCACCGGTGGTATAAGAAATGTGCTGGATATAGGGCTTGGCCGTTTCAATGATCGTCCAGGAGCTGCTCAGCGTGCAGCCATATTCAAAGAGCCGAATTCCCAGCATATACCGTCCTTCCCCATCCTGGGCAATGACCGAGAATTCCCGCATGGTAGAGAGCAGTCCGTGGACTGTGCTCTTTGGCCAACCGGTTTTCTGACTGATTTCCGCCAGGGTCATGGGCTGAGGGGATTCGGCAAGCAAATCCAGCAGCTTCATGGCTTTTGACACGGACTGTATCGTCTTCCCGTCCTGCATATGACCACTCCTCGCTTTTTTCTTTATTTTAGCATGACAATGATGAAATTGCAATTCAATCTGTTCCAAATGGAGGCTCCCTTATGGCAACCTTTTTAATCGACTATGAAAACGTCAGCGCATCCGGCCTGGATGGGCTTGAAACCCTGTCCCGGGAGGATGTGGTTTACATCTTCTATACCGAGAACGCGGACCGTCTCACCTTTGACGCTCACCGCAGGCTCATTGAGAGCCAAGCACAAATCCGGTATTACAAAGTGGAGAGCGGCACAAAAAACGCCCTGGATTTTCAGCTGTCCACCTATCTGGGCTATCTGATCGCCGGATCCGCGGGTGAGAGCTATTATATTATCTCCAAGGACAGCGGCTTTGACGGCGTTGTGAATTTCTGGGGTAAGCAGAACGTTAAGCTTCTCCGGATGCCCAATCTGGATGTGGTCAACACCCGTCAGGCCCACAACGAGCTGCAGGAAAAGCTCAGCGAACTGCTGGAGCAGTCGGATGTGCAGACAGTCCTGGAGCTCATCGACAAATACAAAACCAAACAGGGGCTGAACAATGCCCTGATGAAGCAGTTTGACAATAAAAAGACCAGCGAAATCTACCGGGTCATTAAGCCCTTCATCGCCAATAAAAAAGGGCATTGATTCTAAGCCCGCCGTAAGCAGATGTCTTACGGCGGGCCGTTGTTACAGATGTCCAAGCAGGCTGCACAGGAAGACGCCGATTGCCGTTGGCAGCAGCATGGCGGCAAGGGTCCATTTCCAGGAGCCGGTCTCTTTTCGGATGGTCAGGCAGGTGGTGCTGCAGGGCCAGTGAAACAGCAGAAATACCATGACGCACAAGGCTGTTCGCTGCGTCCATCCCCCAGCCGTCAGAATCGTGCCAAGGGCCGCGTCTCCCACTTCTGCCAAGGCGCCCTGGGTTCCTTGCAGAATCATCACCGTCAAGGGTATCAGCAGTTCATTGGCCGGAAATGACAGGAAGAACGCCAGAAGCACCGCGCCGTTCATCCCCAGGAACATCCCCACGGGATCCAGAAGGGCGGCAGCAGACTGCAGCAGCGGCATTCCTTTCCAGGTCAGCTGGCTCAGGCACCAGATGACCGCCCCGGCCGGCGCCGCCACTGCTGCTGCGCGTGCCAGAACAAACAGCGTCCTGTCCAGAAGTGCACGCAGCAGAATTTTCCCAATCTGAGGCCGGCGGTAGGGCGGCATTTCCATAATGAAATGGGATTCTTTTCCGGCCAGTACCGTTCGGTTCAGGAGTCTGGAAGACAGCAGCGTGGCGCCCACACCCAACAGTACGAACCCCGTGAGCATTGCGGCTGCCGGCAGCGAGCGCTCGGAGAAAAACAGGCAGATCAGTGTAATCAGGGCCGGGAATCTTCCATTGCAGGGCACCAGCGCGTTGGTCACAATCGCCAGGAGCCGTTCTCTCGGAGACGCAATAATCCTGCATCCAATGACACCGGCGGCATTGCAGCCAAAGCCCATGGACATGGTCAGCACCTGCTTTCCGCAGGAGCCGCAGCATTGGAAGCAGTGATCCATCAGAAACGCCGCTCTTGGCAGATAGCCCAAATCCTCCAGCACCGTGAACAGCGGAAAGAAAATCGCCATGGGCGGCAGCATCACGGAAATAACCCTGGCCGAAGTGGAATATACACCATCCAGCAACAGTCCGGAGATCCACCACGGCCACGCTGCCATCCATCGGTGCAGATATGCGCCGAGCCGGTCAAACGCTGCTTGCAGCAGCATGGATGGGTAGTTTGCTCCCCGGATGGTCAGCCAAAATACCGTCAGCAGCAAAAGAACCAACAACACTCTTCCGCTCCACCGTCCCAGTGCGATCCGATCCATCCAATGCGGCGCCGGCGCAGCGCTGCTCCTGACGCAGCCTGCGGCAATCGCTTCCGCCCGGTCTGAGATCAGAGCGGAGACACGGTCTGAGCAGGCCTGGTTGAGGTCATCAAGCATGGCCTCCCTTCCGGAGAAAAGCCGTCCCGGATGGACGCTCAGAAAGCCGTCGTTGAGATTGCGCAGCTTCTCCTGCAGCTGCTCCAGCCCGCGGCCGTTCCCGGCCGCCGTACCTGCCACGGGAATTCCCAATTCTCTTTCCAGCGCCCGCAGGTCAATTTCGATCCCATGGCGTTCTGCCTCATCCAGCAAATTCACGCAAAGTATCGTTTTATCGGTCAATTCCAGCACTTGGAGTGCAAGATTCAAATTGCGCTCCAGACAAGTGGCATCGGCCAGCACCAGGGCGCAGTCCGCTTGACCGGAGAGCAGGAATTCCGCTGTAATTCGTTCCTCCTCCGATTGCGACAGCAGAGAGTACGTTCCCGGCAGATCCACCAAAATATAGCCCCTGCCTTTATATGTATATCGCCCCTGCGCAATGGCAACCGTTTTGCCCGGCCAGTTTCCTGTATGCTGGTTGAGACCGGTCAGCGCGTTGAAGAGTGTGCTCTTTCCCACATTTGGGTTTCCGATCAGAGCAACAATCACATCCGATTCTTCCTTCTTCCGAATCACGCACTGTGCCAGCTCAGGCGCAGCGGTATCCCGCAATCCGTTTGCAGTCATTCTTGCGCAGGGCAATCATAGCGCCCTTGACCCAGAAAGCCATCGGCGAACCAGAGGGTGCGGTGAATGCGCACTGCAGGCGAACACCGGGCAAAAGTCCCAAGTCACGCAGCCTGCGCCGCATCCCTCCGTACAGCCGGAGCTCCCTGATCTCGCAGGCCTCTCCGGGCTTCAATTCGCTGAGCATCATCAAATCCATCGCCGGAATCACTCCTTATACTGTTTTTTCCGGCAAACCGCAGGTTTGCAGGATCAATTTCACGGAGATAAAAGCGCCGGGTCATACTGATTTATTGTTGTAGTTTTGCGAAATCTGTATGATCGAGTCTTTTCCAGTATATGCGTTTTTCCGGAATGGTGACAATAAAGCAAAAACCGCTGCAGGCAGCAGCGGTTTTGCGTGATTACTTCTTTTCTTTTTTTGCAGCCTTCTTGGCAGCCAAGGCAGCCTCTTTGGCCTTCGCAGCAGCCTTATCCGCAGTGTTGTTGGTGGACACGGCCCACTTGGTGAACTCCACACGAACCTTGTCACTGCTGGTCTCGATCACAATGGTATCGTCCTTTACGCTGACGATATCACCAATCACGCCGCCGATGGTGGTGATGTTGTCACCAGCCTTCAGCGCATTGCGCATCTCCGCGGCTTCCTTCTTCTTTTTGTTTTCCGGACGGATCATGAAGAAATAGAAAACAGCGATCATCAGAACCAGCATGAAGATCATGGAGCCGCCGCCGGCTGCTCCGGTTGTTGCAGTAAGAAACATGACTTAGCCTCCGTTGTGTTAATGTGATTATTATACAAAGGTTATCCGGTAATTGCAAGAAAAAACTAAATTTTCCGGCTGAGCTTTTCGGAATACTGCGCACGGAACTCCTCGAAGCAGTCGGAATCGATGGCATCCCGGATTCGCTGTGTCAATTGATTATAGAAATACAGGTTGTGCATAACAGACAGCCGCATGGCCAGCATTTCCTCTGCCTTGAACAGATGGCGGAGATAGGCCCTGGTGTAGCGGCGGCACACCGGGCAGTCGCACTCCGGATCGATGGGGCTCTCATCCCGCTCATATTTGGCGTTTTTCATGTTGATGGCACCCTGCCAGGTGAACAGCCTGCCATGGCGGGCGTTGCGGGCCGGCATCACACAGTCGAAGAAATCCACGCCTCTGGCCACTGCCTCGATGATGTTGGAGGGCGTTCCCACGCCCATGAGATACCGGGGCTTGTCGGCGGGCATGTACGGCTCCACCGCCTCGATGATCTCATACATGGTCTCGGTGCTCTCCCCCACGGCCAGACCGCCGATGGCGTAGCCCGGCAGATCCAGCTTCGCAATCTCCTGCATATGCCGGATGCGAAGGTCCGCATAGGTGCCGCCCTGGTTGATTCCGAACAGCACCTGACCGGGATTGACGGCGCCGGGCAGGCTGTTGAGCCGCTCCAGCTCCGTCTTGCAGCGAACCAGCCACCGTGCCGTGCGCTCGCAGGATTTTTTCACATAGTCATAGGGCGCAGGGTTCTCCACGCACTCGTCGAAGGCCATGGCGATGTCCGAACCCAGATTGGACTGGATCCGCATGCTTTCTTCAGGCCCCATGAAGATCTTACGGCCATCAATATGAGAGGCGAAATAGACGCCCTCCTCTTTGATTTTCCGCAAGGAGGCCAGGGAAAACACCTGGAAGCCGCCGGAATCCGTGAGAATCGGCCCGTTCCAGGTCATGAATTTGTGCAGTCCCCCCATGTCCCGCACCACCTGGTCGCCTGGACGCAGATGGAGATGATAGGTGTTGGACAGCTCAATCTGGGTGCCGATGTGCTCCAAATCTTCGGCGCTGAGAGCCCCTTTGATGGCGCCCTGAGTTCCGACGTTCATAAACACCGGCGTCTGCACCGTGCCGTGGGGACAGGTGAACCGGCCCCGGCGGGCCTTTCCCTCGGTTTTCAATACTTCAAACATGTGCTTCCTCTCTCTCCGGATTCCAGAGCAAATTGAGATTGGTGGTCTCCACCGTGTCATAGCGGGTGTCCAGGGTAATCTGCCTGTAAAACCGGAAGCCCAGCTTTTCATTGACCCGGCGGGACTGCGTGTTTCTTGTAAAATAGCCGCAGGTCAGGAAATCATAGTGCAGGGTTCCGAAGCAGTAGTCCACCACAGCCCGGACGGCCTCGGGCATCAGGCCATGCCCCCAGAAGTCTTTGCTCAAAACATAGCCGATCTCCCGGCCCCGTAGGGCGTCCAGCTCCGGCCCCAGATGGGCCAGCTCCTCCAGGCCGATGGAGCCGATGACCTTCCCGGTCTCCCGGTGCTCCAGGGCCAGGGTCTTGTCCTCCCGCAGGAACATGTCCAGAATGAGCTGAGACTCCTCCAGGCTGCGGTGGGGCGTCCATCCGGCCAGCTGACCCACGCCGTCCACCCGTGCGTATGCATAAAGGTCCTCCAGGTCCGCTTGAGTCCAGGGACGCAGAATCAACCGTGCCGTCTCCAGCCGAACCGCTTTGGCAGAAAATGCTCCATTCATAGCCGTTTCCTCACGAAATAAACATGGCATCGCCGAAGGAGAAGAACCGGTAGCGCTCCTGCACAGCTACGTTGTAGGCATGCAGAACGTGTTCCCTTCCGGCAAAGGCAGAGACCAGCATCACCAGGGTGCTCTCCGGCAGGTGGAAGTTGGTGATGAGGGCGTCCATGGCCTTGAACCGGTAGCCGGGATAGATGAAGATTTCCGTCCAGGCGGAACGCTCTTCAAAGGTTCCGTCGTCCTTCACCAGGGATTCCAGGGTGCGGCAGGAGGTGGTGCCCACGCAGACAATTCTGCCGCCTGAGCGGCGGGTTTCATTGAGCAGCTCCGCCGTTTCACTGGACATCATGCAGAATTCCGAGTGCATATGATGCTCCGTGACCTCCTCGGCCTTCACGGGGCGGAAGGTGCCCAGGCCCACATGGAGGGTCACATAGGCCAGCTTCACGCCCTTGCCCTGGATCTTCTCCAACAGTTCCCGGGTAAAATGCAGACCGGCGGTGGGGGCGGCGGCGGAGCCGTTGATTTTGGAATACACCGTCTGATAGCGTTCTCCGTCGGCCAGCTCCTCCTTGATATAGGGCGGCAGGGGCATCTTGCCCAGGCGCTCCAGAACCTCCAGGAAGATGCCCTCATAGTGGAACCGAATCAGCTTGTTGCCCGTGTCCAGGGCATCCACGACCGTGGCGGTCAGGGCGCCATCGCCGAAGGACAGCTCCGTGCCGGGCTGGGTCTTGCGGCCCGGCTTGGTCAGGCATTCCCAGACGCCGTCTCCCTTGTCCTTGAGCAGCAGAACCTCCACGGCCCCCAGAGTGGGCACCCGGTGGCCCAGAAGGCGTGCCGGCAGCACCCGGGAGTTGTTGAGCACCAGGCAGTCTCCGGGATTCAGCAGCTCCAAAATGTCAGAAAAATGCCGGTGGCCGATGTCCCCGGTTCTCCGGTCCAGAGTCATGAGACGGGAGGCGTCCCGCTGCTGCAGAGGCGTCTGGGCAATCAGCTCCTCCGGCAAATCATAGTAAAAATCATGAGTTTTCAAGCAATCCTCTCCTTAAAACAGCCATGCGGAGTTGGTATCAGTCAGCAGCGTACTCGTTCCATACAAAAACAAAACCTCATCCACGGCGTTCTGCGCGATAAAATCTGAGATCGAGCCACGGTAGTACCGCAAATCCAGCATATAGACGTGCCTGTAATGCTCCGCCAGGAAAGTGGCAAAGCAGTGCGCATAGGAATCCTTAATCAGCAGGATGCTGCCCTCCGGCGCGTCAGGATTGGAGATCTCCACCTGACAGTGGTTTCCGTCCAGGAACACCGGGTACTGATCCAGCTCTTTCAGATGACTGCGGAAAAACAGGCTGTCCCCGGACACCGGCGCTTCGCCTCCGTCGGTGATGGTGACGTTCGCCCGGACGCCGCTGTCCCACAGCTCCAGATCGTCCGGCTCCGTGAGCCAGTAGCCGCTGCCGGACCAGGTGGTGCCGCAAAAGCCCTCCGAGGTCTCCACGGCGTAATCCCCAGGCTCCGGATATGGCAGACCCCGGGCTTCCCGCCAGGCAGCATAGAGAGTGTAGTTCCCCCAGGAGGTCAGATGGTGGTCGGTGCGATATGCCACAGGTTCCTGGATATCGGCTTGGAGCAAATCCTTGCGGAAGTCATAGACGGTCAGATTCTCCAGCTCCCCTGCCAGATCGAACATGGCGTCGTCGGGATAGGGTTCGTGACCCATGGGGAGCAAATCTTCCTTCAACCAGCCGGTGGAGGGTACCAGAACCATGGAGGCAGGCACCTCGCAGGATGCTGCAAAGCTATCAAAGCGCTGGAGCGTCTTTTTGTAGTTGGTCAGATCCTGCCCGGCCGGAGCCGCAATCAAATAGCCGTCCTTGGCGTGATAAAAGTCCTGCTGCGCATTGCGCCCCGTGGCCAGATTCCAATAGGCATTCAGCCCCACCCAGCCGTCCCGGCCGGGGAATTGATCGGCCATCCAATCTTCCAATTGCGTCTGAACGGAGCCGTCCAGCAGGCCGGACCAGGAAACCACCGGCGCAGCGGCCAGATAACGCTTCTCCCGCTGGGAGTAGTCTTTCTTCGGAAGCAGAAACAGGAGCAGCGTCACTCCAAGCAGGAATGCGCAAAACACAGCCGTGCAGAGCCACGCGTGCTGTTTTTTCATGGTCTGCACCTCCTAGAAGCGGAAATAGAGGAACGGGTTATAGCTGCCGCTGACCAGGCTGGCTGTGCAAAGAAGCAATCCTGCCAGACACAGCACCGCCTCCAGCCAGGGGGCTGCCGCCTTCCGGTCCAGACGCTTCCAGGCCTTGGCGGCCAGGGGGGTGGCGGCCAGGACACCGGCCAGGCCCAGGGGCAGCCAGGACAGCAGACGCGCGGCGTTCTGCCCCGGGATCCCGCCAAACAGAACCCGCAGATAGGCCCAGGCCGCAGACAAATCCGGCGAGGCAAAAAACACCCATCCCAACATCACCAGCACCATGGTATAGCACCAGCGCAGCATAGCGGGCAGCTTCTCCAGTCGTGAACCCAGGAGGAATTTTTCCACCAGCAGCAGGATTCCATAATAGAATCCCCAAAACAGGAAATTCCATCCTGCTCCGTGCCAGAATCCTGTCAGCATCCATACGATCATCAGGTTGCAGGCGGTGCGGGCCTTTCCCTTCCGGCTGCCGCCCAGGGGGATGTAGACATAGTCCCGGAACCAGCTGCTCAGAGAAATGTGCCACCGCCGCCAGAACTCCGTAATACTCCCGGAGAGATACGGATAATGAAAGTTGATGCAGAAATCAAAGCCCAGCATGGCACCCAGGCCACGGGCCATATCGGAATAGCCGCCGAAGTCAAAATAGATCTGCAGCGTATAGGCTGCAATGGCGCACCAGGCCGCCAGGGTACCATATCCGGCGGGATTTGCCGATACCTGCTCCCACAGCAAGGCGAACTGGTTGGCCAGGAGTACCTTTTTGGCCAGGCCAATGACGAACGTCCGCACGCCCCAGGAGAACTTTTCCGCAGACAGAGACCTGTCCTGTAATTGTGCGGCCACATCGCTGTAGCGTACAATGGGGCCGGCAATCAGCTGGGGGAACAGAGAGATGTAGGCCGCGAAATCCACAAACCGCTTCGCCGGCCGGCAGTCGCCCCGGTAGACGTCGATGACATAGGACATGGCCTGGAACGTATAGAAAGAAATTCCGATGGGAAGAGCCACATTCACCGGCGGCAGACCCAGGGTCTGCGCCAGAAGGGGCGCATACTTGAACCATCCCAGGGCAGACAAATTCAAGGCCACCGCTGCAATCAGCAGGGCCTTTCTGCACCAGGACGGTTTCATCCGCTGCAGCAGCCTGGCCGCCAGATCGTTGACCACAATCGACGCCAGCATCAGCAGAACATACACCGGCTCGCCATAGGCATAAAAAATTAAATTCGCCAACAGCAAAAAGCCGTTGCGAAGCCTGCCGGGCAGCAAACTATGCATCAGCAGCACGGCAGGCAGGAACAGGAACAAAAACGGGAGGCTGGAAAAAACCATGGACGCCCTCCAAAATGACCGGCGTTATCGCCAGAAGGTTCAGTCTTGAATCAGACTCTGGTAGATCTCAGCCATCTCCGCCTGCTTGGGGGAAAGCAGCAGACAAACATACAGTCCGTCAGTGCGCACCTGGCAAGCCTGCGCAGCGGCGTAGTTTTCCGCATCATAGCTCTTGGACTGCACCAGAACTTCGTCGAGACGGTTCTGCAGGCACTGCGCGATGGAGGCCGCGGCATCCGCATCCACAGCCTCAGTCAGGATGACCTCGTCAGGGAATGTGCCGGACATGGTGACAAAACTGGCAGATTGGGCCACCCAGGCGCTGTCGATGCCGTAGAGGTTCAGCAGCGCATCGGTGTCCAGGAGGAACGGGTCGGCGATTTCCAGCTGGTCCATCATGGCGGTACGCACCTGGTCAAGGTCGACCGTCACCGGAGCTTCCGGCTCTTCCTGCTCCGGATCCCGGGACGGTTCTTCGGGCAGGATCTCTTCCTCCGATGCTTCTTCCGGCTCTGGCGCAGCAGGCGCGGCTTGTTCCGGCGCGGGTGCTTCCGGCGCCGGGGTATCTACGGGAGCAGCCTTTTCTCCGCAGGCTGCAAAAACAGCCAGGATCGACAAAATCAACAGCAAAACTATAATCCGTTTTTTCATAGCAGGAACCTTTCTTCCGATTGATAACAGGTCAGTTGAGAAGCGCCGCAGGAACATGGGTTTTCAGATAGTCCACCCATACCTTCGCTGCGCTGGTGGTAAAATGGATACCCATGGAGCCGCCATCGCTGCAGTACTCAGCCTTGAGCCAGCCGTTTTTATCGGTAACAACCTCGGCCACGTTGACATAATACCAACCACGTTCGGAGCAAATCTCCTGCATCCTGGTATTATAGGCCTGAATCTGCGCATTGTTGAGCTGGTTGGTCAGAATGTTGCTGCTCTCAGCCATGGGTGTAACAGACTCGATCACGATCGAAACATCGGGTGACTTCTCTAATATCCGGTCAATGAGCGTCACCATGTCTCCGGTGGCCCGGTCAATGCCATAGCCAATGTTATTGATCCCCAGCATCAGGTATACGATCTTGGCCCCGGATTGGGCCACACCGTCCTCCACCAGGACCTTCTTTCCCTGGTATGAGGGATGTACCGATTGATCGCTGACGTCCCACAGGGCGTTTGTGGCGCTGAGGCTGCCGGCGCACAGGAATGTGGCATTCCCCAGGGCCTTGGTGGAGGCGCAATAGTACTGCAGCATCAGGGAGACGGAATCTCCCACGATGGCCACATTGTCAAAATAGGACAAGTCCACTTCCTTCCCGGCCGGCGTTGTGGGATCAAAAGGCGGCAGGAAGCTGTCATACAGGTCATCATATGCGCCGGCTGCGGTCTCAACCAGCTCACCGGAAGCCTTATTCTTCGCCGCGTCCATGATTCTCCAGAGAACCGCAGCGCATTCCTCCCGGGTGATATTCCAGGCGGGACGGAACATGCCGTTTTCATACCCATTGACAATTCCGGCCATCTGGCACGCTGCCACCGCCGTTCTGGCATATCCGCTGATTTTTAAGGAATCGGAAAACTGAGACGGTTCGAATTTCTTGGCCAGGCGAATGCGGGAATAATTGGCATAGCGGATCAATATTGTACAGATATCTTCCCTGGTCAGGTTGGCTTTGGGGGCGAAATGCGTCTCGCTGACGCCGTTGACCACGCCGTGTTTTTTGGCCCAGGTTACTGCTGCAGCACCGGCATCCTCCGCCGGGACATCCTCGAAGGGCGCTTCCTTCACGGTTACAGCTTTCCCTCCCAAGGCCCGATCCAAGGCATAGAGACACGTCACAAACCCAATCCGGGTTTCATAGCCGGCGCCGCCAAATGTTTCGCTCTCCGGTAGAACGCCGGCCTGGCTCAGCTCCCGAATATACCGATAGCTCCACATCTCCGCGGTCACATCGGCATAGGGGTTATCCCATTCGCTGCCCCGATTCACAGCCATTGCCGGAACCGTCAGAAGCATTGCAGCCAACAGCAGCCAGGCTGCAAAACGTACCGGATTATTCTTCATTATTCCTCACCTTTCAAAATGCCGAAACTAGAAATATTATATCGAAGGGCTATGTAAATGTCAAGAAATGCAGGATCGGGCTTTCGAATGAAAAGTTCACAGATATCTTGACAGAGAAGATGCGTTATGCTATGATAATGCATATTTTACGGACAAATGCTTTTGCGGCGCGTACACTGGCAAATTGAACCAGGAGAATTTTGCAAACCTGCACAGGGCTTTTCCGAGATCTTTGAGATTGGAGCGATTCATAATGAAGAAATACAAAGTCGGCGTCATTGGCGCAACAGGCATGGTCGGACAGCGTTTCGTATGTCTGAACAGTGTTCACCCCTGGTTTGAACTGACCGTCCTGGCCGCCAGCTCCCGCAGTGCCGGAAAAACCTACCGTGACGCCATCGGATCCCGCTGGGCCATGGAGGAGCCCATGCCCGAGGCTGCCGCTTCCATGGTGGTGATGGACGCCCAGGCTGATGCAGAAAAAATCGCCGCCATGGTAGATTTCGTATTCTGCGCCGTGGATATGAAAAAAGATGAAATCAAGGCCCTGGAAGAGCGCTATGCCAAGCTGGAGTGCCCTGTGGTTTCCAATAACTCCGCCCATCGCTGGACAGAAGACGTTCCCATGGTAGTGCCGGAGATCAACGCCGATCACATCAGGATCATCGACGCCCAGCGCAAGCGTCTGGGCACCAAGCGGGGCTTCATCGCCGTCAAGTCCAACTGCAGCCTGCAGAGCTATGTTCCGGCTTTGCACCCCCTGAAAAAATTCGGCCTGGATTCCGCTCTGGTCTGCACCTATCAGGCCATTTCCGGCGCGGGCAAGACCTTCGAAACCTGGCCCGAGATGGTGGACAACGTCATCCCCTACATCGGCGGTGAAGAAGAAAAGTCCGAGAAGGAGCCTCTGAAGCTCTGGGGCCACATCGAGGACGGCAAAATTGTCAATGCCTCGGAACCCGCCATCACCGCCCAGTGTCTGCGGGTACCCTGCAGCAACGGTCACATGGCCGCCTGCTTCATGAAGTTCAAGGGCGAAAAGCCCTCCATGGAGGAGATCAAGGCCTGCTGGGCAAATTTCTCCGGCCGGGCCCAGGAGCTGAACCTGCCCTCTGCCCCCAAACAGTTCCTGCACTACTTTGAAGAGGACAACCGGCCCCAGACCAAGCTGGACCGGATGCTGGAGGGCGGCATGGCCGTGTCCATCGGCCGCCTGCGGCCCGACACCCAGTATGACTACAAGTTCGTCTGTCTGTCCCACAACACCCTGCGGGGCGCCGCCGGCGGCGCCGTTCTCCTGGCCGAGCTGCTCTGCGCGGAAGGCTACATCTGAGTTCCGGTGATAGAAACAAGCACCCAGCTCTTCAGTTGGGTGCTTGTTGTTTTTATGCCAAAGTGGCCTTGTGGAAGACCTTTTTGCCTTTTCGGATCTTCAAGCCGTCCCGGAGCTGGTCGGCAGTGAACTTCGCGTCAATAGATGCCACCTTTTCGTCGTTTGCAAAGACGCCGCCCTGCTGCACCAGGCGCCGGGCTTCGGATTTGCTGGCTGCCAGAGAGCAGGCCACCAGCAGATCCATGACGCCGATCGCGCCGTCGGTCAGCTGATCCTCGGACAGGGCCGTGGTGGGCATATTGCTGTCATCGGCGCCGCCGGAGAACAGGGCCTTGGCGGCGGTCTGTGCCTTGACAGCCTCTTCTTCGCCGTGAACCATTTTGGTCAGCTCGAAGGCCAGAATCTCCTTGGCCTTGTTCAGCTGGCTGCCCTCCCAGGCGGCCATGGCCTCAATCTCCTCCATGGGCAGGAAGGTCAGCATGCGGATGCACTTCATGACATCGGCATCGTCCACATTGCGCCAGTACTGGTAGAAGTCAAAGGGACTGGTCTTATTGGGATCCAACCACACGGCGTTGCCGGCGGTCTTGCCCATCTTCTTGCCCTGGGAGTCCGTCAGCAGGGTGATGGTCATGGCGTGGGCGTCCTTACCAAGCTTCCGGCGGATCAGCTCCGTGCCGCCCAGCATATTGCTCCACTGGTCGTCGCCGCCGAACTGCATGTTGCAGTTGTAATGCTGGAACAGGTAGTAGAAATCGTAGGACTGCATAATCATATAGTTGAATTCCAGGAAGCTCAGTCCCTTTTCCATGCGCTGCTTGTAGCACTCGGCCCGGAGCATATTGTTCACGGAGAAGCAGGCGCCCACATCCCGGAGCATTTCCACATAGTTCAGGTTCAACAGCCAATCGGCATTGTTAATCATCAGAGCCTTGCCCTCGGAGAAGTCAATGAACCGCTCCATCTGGCGCTTGAAGCAGGCAGCGTTGTGGTCGATGTCCTCCTTGGTCAGCATCTTGCGCATATCCGTCCGGCCGGAGGGATCGCCGATCATGGTGGTACCGCCGCCAATCAAAGCGATGGGTTTGTTGCCGGCCATCTGCAGCCGCTTCATCAGGGTCAGGGCCATGAAATGGCCTGCGGTGAGGCTGTCGGCGGTGCAGTCAAAGCCAATATAGAAAGTGGCCTTGCCGTTGTTAATCATTTCCTTGATTTCTTCCTCGTTGGTCACCTGGGCGATGAGGCCGCGGGCGACCAGTTCTTCATAGAGTGTCATAATTTGTATCCTTTCTATGCGTATTTTCAATGATTCTAAGCAGATAATCCCGCAGTAGTCTGACGTTTGCTTCCTCCAGGACGGTATCCCGGTTGGTATGAATCCGGCCCAGATACAGACCCGCCCAGGAGCTTCGGTGCAGCGCAGCCACGCCGACGCCCAGGGGAAAGCCCGCCTGGTCAGATGGGTAAAAGGCAAACCCCCGATCCCGAACAGTCAGAGTCTTCTTTCCTGCCGGCGGACAGAATGCCCGGAGCCAATCTGTCATAGCTCCGTTTTTCTTGATGGCTTTGGAAGGAAACAGCAGAATTTCATCCCCGTCTCCCACACAGTCCAGGTTGAACATCCACTGCCGGCCGATGGCCTTGCGGTGGCGCTTTCGGTAAGACGAAGAGCCTACCAGGCCAGCTTCTTCCAGGTCGAAGAGGACGAAGCAGACCTTATCCCGCAGGTCAGGCGGCAGGCCGGCGGCGGTTTCCAGCACCGTCACCACGCCGGAGGTGTTGTCGTTTGCGTTATTCCGGTTGGCCGGGCCGCAGAGCATGAACCAGACCAGAGCAATCAGAAGCAGATAATAGCCGGCGATACCTGCCATCGGACTTTGCAGCAGGATTCCCAATCCGATGGAGACGCCGAAGACCACCGCCAGCAGCACAACCACCAGAAGCAGCTGGTACAGGAGAAACAGCAGCAGATTGCACGGCGTAATCAGATTGGGAAACGGCAAATGGGCGCAGGTGTCATAGTGGGCCGTGATGAGAATCTCCGCCTGTTCCGGGTCGCCCAGCACCACATTGCGGCTGCTGAAGCTTCCCGGCTCCTCCTGATACGTATATCCCAAGCTCTCCGCATAAGACCGGACCGCCGCCCGGAATTGCTCTTTTTGTTTCTTGCTTTTGCGCACCGGGAAATCCCGCAGCACGTCCATCGGCTTGTCCATAATAAAACGCCCCCTGTCTCCTTGGACAGAGGGCGTCTGAACGCGGTACCACCTCAGTTTGCCGCCTTCTCGCAAAGACGGTCTCGGGGAGTCTGAGACTCCAACGCTGTAACGGGCGCTCCCGTCCCGCCCTACTGCTGGTTCAGGCAGGCCGCTCCGGGATGTAGTTCGCCGGGTTCGCCTGCCTCCTTGCACCATCCGGGGGCTCTCTGAAAGCGAAATACCGGGTACTTCTTCCCTTCACCGCGTATGACTGCCTGTTATCCTAGCAAAGAACGGGAAACTTGTCAAGTGGTTTGGGGAATTTCCAATATCCCGCAGGCATAGCCCAGGCAGTCGCGCCGGTTCAAAGCCGCCCGCTGCAGGGACGTTTCCTGGAGGCAGTCAGCCTTCCGCGGCCGACGTTTTCCGTAGATTCGCTCCAGGGCCTCTTCCGGATCGGGAACCTGACTGATGATGGTGAAATTCTGCGCAAACTGTGCAATTCTGCTCTCCGGCGGCAGCAGGGCCCGCAGGTCCGGGTACAGAAGCCAAGAATAGCACAGGAATACACGGGCCTTGTGTTCCGGGAAGTAGGTTTGGAAAAACACATCAGCCCGGCGGAAGGAATTTGCCACCGCCTCTCCTGTCAGATCAGCGCCGGCCTGGACGTGGACATTGAGAACCGGGCTCTCCGGCGGCAGGCGCTGCTTCTGTTCCTCGGAGAACGACATGTAAGCCTCCCCGCAGCCCGCCTCGTCCAGGTAGACCATACGAAACAGCTGAAACTGCAGGGTTCCAAGTTTGAAGAGGACTCCGTGCTCCAGGTGACGGAACCAGAGCACATCCTCCCGGGACAGCCCCACCCGCCCGGTTTTTTCCCGGTACAGTCCCGCGCGCAGGGTAATGTCCCGCCAGGTATCTGTCAGCACCTCATAGGGAAATCGGGACATCCGTATCCGCAGCTGCGTCAGATGGCAGCACCAGATTACCAGTCGTTCCAAGGGGCTGCGCCTACAGATGGGGTAATCGGGAAGTTCCCCCGCATAGGCTTCTTTGGCTGCCCGCTCAAAGAAAGCCGGCTTCCGCTTATAGGTCTCCCATACGGTCTGTGACGTTTCCTCCTGCAGTTCCAGCATGCGAAGGTTCTCCTTCAACTGCTCTCCCATTCCAGGTTCATGATATCCCATTGCGTGCCTCCCAGTTCCCGGCGGTCAATTCCAGATAGACATAGGGCACATCCGGCTCCTCCAAATGGGCGGGGCGCGCAGCCGGTAGGAAGCCCAGCCTGGCATAGAGTGCAAGGGCCTTCCCGTTTTCCGGATTGGGATCCACATAGGCACGCTTTGCTCCGCCCACCCGGAACGCGGCATCCAGGGCGTATGACAGTGCCGCAAAGGCTATGCCGCGGCCACGGGCAGCAGGCAGCAGCTTGATGTCCATGGAGGCCAGACCTGTTTCGTCCACGTCATAGAACGTCTCGCCGCAGTATTCATCGCCGTCATAGACCGACCAATGCTGCCGCTTGGGCGGCTGCTGCACCCAGGGGAGCCACTGATGCTCCAGATTGCCCAGGGATTCCTGCAGCCCTTCCGGAAAGCCCACAAAGGACATCACCGCCGGATCCGCCCAGAGACGCTGCACGTTGGGCAGATCAGCCTGCGCTGTCAGATGGAATTCCAGATTTGTCTGCCGCACTTCCGGCAGCGCAAAACTCAGAATCAGGCTGTCCGGCGCATCCGGGTCGATAAAGCCCGTATTCCGGAAGCCGGCCTTCTCATAGACGTGAATGGCGGCAGCGTCGGCTTGTTTCACGCAGACCTCCACCGTTGGGTACGTCCGTTCCCGGCGGCAGTGATCCAGCAGCAGAGCCAGGGCCTGGGATCCATAACCTCTCCCCTGCTCCGGGCCGTGAATCAGCAGCTCCGACAGGTGGTAGCAGGCCGGCTCATCCTCCAGATCCTCCAACAGGGCCAGGCCCACGATTTTTTGATCCTCGTAAATCCCCCAGGCTGTGGCCCGGTGAGCCCGATAGGCATAGGCCCGGGCCAGAATCTCCGCTGAATCAGCGACGTAAGCTTCCTGTCCCGGACGGCGCTGTACGCGCAGGGCATCCGGATAATTGAATTCGTTGATTGGTTGCAATGTAATTATCATAGTATCCTCCAAGTCTGATTTGGAGGGCTTTGGATTAGGCGTGAACCCTCCTGACACGCACCGATTCTGTTGTTCTTGTCATAAAGAATCACTCCCTAATCAAAAGTACCGCCGCCCGTTGGACAGGCAGCGGTCTGACTTTATTATAGGCTCGATCATTTCAATTGGCAAGCATTTCTTCTGCGCTTTTCAGGGTCGTCTCGGTGATCTCTGCGCCGCCGATGATACGGGCAATTTCCCGCTTGCGGCCCTCTTTGTCCAGGGGCGTCACATGGGTATAGGTGCGGCCACCGCGCTCGGATTTGGCGATGAGCAGGTGGTGGTCCGCCGCCGCCGCAATCTGCGGCAGATGGGTCACGCAGAGCACCTGCTTGCCCCGGGACACGGCCCGGAGCTTTTCCGCCACCTTCTGGGCGGCCCTTCCGCTGACACCGGCATCCACCTCGTCAAAAATCAGAGTTCCCACGGAATCCTGCTCCGCCAGGACGTTCTTGATGGCCAGCATAATCCGGGCCAGCTCGCCGCCGGAGGCTACCTTGCTCATGGGCTTCAGGGCTTCCCCCACATTGGCCGTCATGAGAAACCGCACCAGATCCATGCCGCTCTCCCCCATGGGCTGGGACTCAAACTGGCAGACAAATTGCGCCCGGGGCATATCCAGGGCCGCCAGTTCCCCGGCCAGCCGCCGCTCCAGCTCCTTGGCGGCCTGCAGGCGCGTCTCCCGCAGAGCAAGGCCCGCCCGCTCCGCTTCCCGATCCAAGCCCCGCAGCTGTTTGGTCAGCTGCTCAATCCGGTCGCTGGCGAACTCGATCTCATCCAGCTCCTGCCGGGCCCGCTCCAGGTATTCCAGAATGGCCGCCACATCGCCGCCGTACTTCCGGCGCAGGCGGTGAATCACGTCCAAACGGCTCTCAATCTGCTCCAGCTCCTCACCGGAGTAGGACAGCTCGTCCACACGGTCCCGCAGCTCCTCCGACAAATCCTGAACGGCTGACGACAGCTCCGACAGCCGCTCCGCAGCGTCACGCAGACCGTCGTCATAGCGGGTAATCCGTCCCAACGCGTGCTCAGCCTCGCTGAGCAGGCCAGCGGCGCCGTCCCGGTCCTCATCGCCGTACAGAGCCGAGACCGCCCGGGCCAGACCATCCACCAGCTTTTCCGAATTCTGCAGCACCTTCCGCCGGGTCTCCAGGGCCTCGTCCTCCCCGGGCTGCAGCTCTGCCCGTTCGATTTCCTGAATCTGAAACTGCAAAGCCTCCACCCGCCGCAGCTTCTCTCCCTCGTCCATGGACAGTCTGCGGATTTCCCGCCGGACAGCCTCGGCCTTCTGGAACGCATCCTCATATTCCCTGCGCTGCTGCTGATTCTGCGCAAACAAATCCAGATAAGTCAAGTGGTTGCTCTCGTCAAAGAGCTGCTGGGAATCGTGCTGGCCGTGGATATTCACCAGGCTGCCGCCCAGTTTTTTCAGGATGGCCACTGTGACAGGCCGTCCGTTGACGCGGCAGACGTTCTTTCCGTCCGCATAGATTTCCCGCTGTATCAGCAGCTCCCCGGGGTCATACTCCACGCCGTTTTCTTCAAACCAGGAAAGCTCCGGCACCTGGGAAAACACCGCCCGGACACCCGCTTTGGACGTGCCTGTGCGAATAACATCCCGGTAGGCCCGCTCCCCCAGGATCGCGGAAATGGCGTCAATCACGATCGATTTACCGGCGCCCGTTTCACCGGTCAGAACATTAAATCCGCCGCTGAACTGGATTTCCGCCTGTTCAATGACAGCGATATTCTCAATCTGGAGCAAATTCAGCATAGGATGTGCGTCCTTTCCTATCCCGTGATCTGCCGGCGGATATCCGTGCACAGGCTGGTGGCGGAAGCCGTGTCCCGCAGCAGCAGAAAGGCCGTATCATCTCCCGCCAGGGTGCCTACCACATCGTCCGATCCCATGGCGTCTATGGCGGAGCAGGCAGCAGAAGCCAAACCAGGCATGGTCTTGATGACCACGATGTTCTGTGCATGGTCACAGGCAATTACACATTGTTTGAAAATGCTGTTGAGTTTTGCGGAGCTGCTGTGTTCCCGCTGCTTGGCAGCGGCGCTGTAGCGGTATGTGCCATTGGGCCCCAGTTCCTTAATCAGCCGCAGCTCCTTGATATCCCGGGATATGGTCGCCTGCGTTGCCGGGAAGCCGCAGGAATCCAACTCGTTGAGCAGCTGCTCCTGCGTTTCAATGTCTTTGGCAGCAATCAGTTCGAGAATCTTTGCCTGTCTGTTTGGTTTCATAGGGCATCTCCTCACCGGACATAGAATTTATTGTTGAGAATCTCATAAAAGCTGGTATCCTTCAGGCGTACCAGCCTGGTTTCCTGCTCCGCTTTTCTGACTGTTACCACATCTCCCACATTGAGCCGGAAGGCCCGGCCGCCGTCCACAGACAAAAAGGCATTGCGCCGTCCCAGTTTCCCCAGGCGTATGGAGATGGTCCGCCATGGCGCAGTGACAATTCCCTTGGCCTGGAATGCATGGGCGCAGATGGGTGTGATGATGATGTTCTGCGCCGAAGGCTCCACAATCGGCCCGCCGGCAGACATGGAATAAGCCGTGGAGCCTGTGGGCGTGCAGACCACAAGCCCATCACCGGCGCAGCTGATTGCTTCCACACCATCGCACTCCACAGACATCTGAATGACACGGGCTATGGCGCCCTTGGTAATCGCCGCATCGTTCAGGGCTGTCTCATCGAACAGCTCCCGCCCCTCATTATGGACGGTCACCCGCAGCATCATCCGTTTTTCGACCCTGTAGTCTCCCTGCGCCAGATTGGCAAGCATCGGCAGCTCCCCTGCCTCCAGCTCCGCCATAAAGCCCATGGTTCCGATGTTGACGCCAAGAATCGGGACATGATGGCGGGTTGCTATTTTTGAGGAATGGAGAATTGTACCATCGCCGCCAAAGCAGATGAGCATGTCCGCATTTTTGATCTCTCTATTCAGATCATTGAGTTTGAAATCCTTTGGCAGCTCAAAGTTTTTATCCACATCAAACGGCAGGCAGACCCGGGTTTCAATTCCGGCATCCTGGAGGATGGAAACGGCCTGCTCCACATATTTGAAATTCCGATCCCGATAGGGATTCGGCGTTAAAACAATCTTCATAGCCTACCCTTTCAGCGTCTCATGGGCCTGCTGCACCAGCTGCTCCAAATCCGGAACAGCGTTTTCGCCCCCGGCCAGGGATAGATGACCCAGAAATTCAATATTGCCTTCCGGCCCTTTTACCGGAGAAAATGTGAGATTTCGGATCGTAAAGCCCAGAGAATCTGCCAATTCCACAAAGGCTTCCAGTACCTCCCGGTGAACTGCCGGATCCCGCACCACACCTTTTTTGCCGACTTTTTCTTTGCCGGCTTCAAACTGCGGCTTAATCAGACACAAAACCTGTCCGCGTTCCGGAACCAGAAGGGTTTTGATGACCGGCAGAACCAGCTTCAGGGAGATAAAGGATACGTCCACCACTGACAAGTCCAAGGGCTCTCCCAGCATCTCCTGTGTCACATACCGGATGTTGGTTCGCTCCATGACCACCACACGGGGATCACTTCGGATTTTCCATGCCAGCTGTCCGTATCCCACATCGATGGCAAAGACCTTTTTGGCTCCCTGCTGCAGCAGGCAGTCCGTGAAGCCTCCGGTGGAAGCGCCGGAATCGCTGCAGACAAAGCCGGTGGGATCCACGCCGAAATCACGCAGCGCTTTTTCCAGCTTCAGTCCGCCGCGGCTGACATAGGGACAAACGCTGCCCCGGACCTCAATGGCGGCTTCCGGGCCATAGGACGCGCCGGCCTTGTCGGCCTTCTGCCCGTCCACATAGACCTCGCCGCTCATAATCACAGCCTGCGCTTTGGCACGGCTGTCAAAGAAGCCCCGCTCCACAAGCAGAACATCCAAGCGCTCTTTATTCTTCATGCAGCAGCTCCTTTCCGGCCCGGAAAATACCTTCTTTATCAATTCCTGCCAGGCTCCGCAGGGTTTTCAGATCTCCATGGGGGACAATGCCATCCTTCAGATTCAGAAGCCTGACGGACGGAAACAGTCCCAGGGATGATAGCTGCGTCACAATCTCCGTGCCGATGCAGCCGGCCTCCGCAGTTTCTTCCACCACCAGAAGGGCGCCGGTCTTTTTAACCGACGCGGCAGCGGCGTCAATCGAAAGCGGCCAGATCTGATCCAGTTTTATTAAATCTGTCGGAATCCCACTTCCAATCAGCATTTCCGCAGCAGCCAGAGCATCATGAATCGTACTGCCGTAAGTAACAATGGTGAGTCGCGCATCCGGCGCCAGGCGATCCTGCCAGACCTCGTCCTGATAAGCGCCGTCTCCGCCCTTGGGATACCGCACCGCCACAGGCCCGCCGCACTCCAGCACCGCCGCTCGCAGCATCCGCCGCAGCTCGGCCTGGCTGGCCGGGCAGAAGATTTCCATCCCAGGCACCTGCCGCAGAAATCCAACATCGAACACACCGTGGTGGGTTTCCCCATCCTCTCCCACCAGTCCCGCCCGGTCTACGGCCAGCACCACATGGAGCTTCTGCAGGGAAACGTCATGAATCAGCATATCATAGCTGCGCTGGAGGAAGGTGGAATAGACGGCAAAGACGGGAATCATTCCCTGCTTGGCCAACCCGGCAGCCATACACACCGCATGGCCCTCCGCAATGCCTACGTCAAAGAACCGCTCCCGGTAAGTGGAGGCAAACAGACTCAGCCCCGTTCCCTGCTCCATTGCCGCAGTAATGGCACAGATGCGTGCGTCGTCCATAGCCAGTTGGCACAGGGTCTGCCCAAAGGTTTCGGAAAAAGTACGTTCTGCCGCTTTTTTTGAATAGCCCGTAGCCGGGTTGAACTTTCCGACTCCGTGGAACGCTGCCGGCATCACCTCTGCCGGGATATAGCCCTTCCCCTTCTTTGTAATCACATGAAGGAGCACCGGCTCCTGCATTTCACGGGCTTCCTTCAAAAGAAACGTCAGCTTCTGCACATCGTGACCGTCCACCGGCCCGAGATAGGTAAAGCCCATTTCTTCAAAAACAGTCACACCGATCAACTTCCGGCGGAGCCACACTTTCATCTGGTGGGTCAGCCGGTAAAGCTGCTTTCCGCCGGGCACGTTTTTGGTGAACTGCCGGTAGACCTTCTTCAGGCCAAAATAGCCCGGCTTCAGCCGCAGCAGAGACAGGTGTCTGGCAATTCCTCCCACATTGGGCGTAATGGACATGCCGTTGTCATTGAGCACCACGACCAGCGGCTCCTTACTGGCGCCGGCGTCGTTGAGCCCCTCGTAGGCCAGGCCGCCGGTCAATGCGCCATCGCCCAGCACCACAGCCACCTGATAGTCCTGATTCTGC
This sequence comes from Oscillospiraceae bacterium, assembly GCA_016296235.1. Lineage (GTDB taxonomy): Bacteria > Bacillota > Clostridia > Oscillospirales > Oscillospiraceae > Avoscillospira. The sequence goes on along the minus strand of JAEDJR010000001.1, from coordinate 16,748 downwards.
AGCGTTCTGGCACGGGCCATTCCCAGGCCAACCGACACCGCGTCGGAAGCATGGCCGGCAATAAATGCGTCATGAATGCTTTCCGACGGCTTCGGAAACCCCGCCAGGCCGCCATACGTTCGGAGCGTGTCAAACTGCTCCATGCGGCCCGTCAGCATTTTATGGACATAGGACTGATGTCCAACGTCAAATAACAGGCGGTCGCATTCCGTGTTGTAGACCTTGTGCAGCGCCACCGTCAGCTCCACAACCCCCAGGTTAGAAGCCAGGTGGCCGCCTGTATGGGCGATATTCTGCACCAGGAAATCGCGGATTTCTCCGCAAAGCTGCCGGTCCTCCTCGGGGGTAAGCCGCAGAAGATCGGAGCGTGAATGGATTTGTTCGAGCATGAAAAGCCTCCGGTCAAGTCCGGCGCAGCCACCGGACCAGACGCTTGGGTAAAGATTTGAACCAATATATCAGCTTCGCTGCCGTATGGATGATGACGGTGCTGTTATTCATGGCAACGGACTTGCCAAAAGCTTTTCCGCCTACGGTCAGACCGGCAACAAAGGCCGACATCAGAAGCTGCAGCAGTCGGGCCCAGATAGGCTGCATTCCCACCACGGCCCGGGCAGCGATGACAGCAGACGCAGAGCCGGAAACAACGCCGCAGATATCACCCACCACATCGTTGCAGAACGAAGACACCCGTTCGGCCCGGCGCAGCATCCGGATGGCAACTACAGCCTCCGGCATTTTCTTCGCAGCCATGGAATGAAAGGGCTTCTCATCGGCTGCCGTCACGGCAACGCCGATGATGTCAAAGATCACTCCCAGGAAAACAATGGCCAGCAGAACCACAAAGGATACCGCCAGCCCACTTCCGGAGAGCGCCTCATTGGAAACCAGGGACATGGTTGCGGAGATTCCAATGGTGATGCCGAAAATGGAGGTAATCCACTTCCAATCCGGCTGAATGCGGATTTTATTCGATCGCTTCTCGCCGCCGCGCTTCACACAATTCCTCCTAAACACAAAAATAATGGCAGCAGATAAGATTAAGCTTACGGCTTAGGTCGGGTAGGCTTTCCCCGGCCGCTGCTTCCCGTCGCCGGCGAAGTGGTTTCCCTTGAAAGCAGCCGTCTTTCCGTTGCCCTGAAAGAGACCCGATTGCCACTTAGTCCGTACTGCAATCCCTTATCTGCTCTGTAACAGACAGCCTAGGTGATTTCCACAACAACGCACGCTGACTCTTATCCTCTTTTGCAAACAGGCTTTCATACGGCAATATCGTGCTTCGCCTCCGGCCAGAGGTCTGCACGCCTGACACCGCAATCCCGATCTGTTCACGCAAGGCAGGCTACACTGCACACAGCGCTGAGAGGCAAGCCTCGTTCACACCGCAATACAGGTTCACATCCTGTCTCGTACAGGAGTCGATTACCACGCGGGGAGTACGCTCCTGCACAATGGCAGGTCTCCGCAAAGGCAGGGTCGGGGACTTCATGCCATTGAAGGCCGCCCTTCCTCCGCAGGCGTAATTGCTACGCCTTCCCTCAGCACCCACCCCAAACTGGGCGTAAGAAGCAGGCACCATGGGTTTCACAGTTATGCCCTTTAAAGGATTTTTAGGCCCTTCCTGGGAGCCAGCAGCATTGACTAGGATACTGCGCCATTATTATAGGTAAGTATATCACATTATTCACGAATATACAAGAGGTATTCATGGTCATACAGTTCGTACATTGCAGCACCTACACCATCCAGCGGATAGCCGGTATCTCTCCGCTTGACATTCATCATATTCTGTAATAGAGTAATATCAGAAGGTGTATCGCCGCCGGGGGGCGCCGTCTTTGATGGTCCCGGTCCAGAACGGCGCTGCGCCTTCTTCCGATTCTGCCAGGATCCCCGCCTTGACAGCTTCCAGCAAATCTGCTACACTGACCTCGGTGGAAACCGATGCATTGAGGATACTGGCCGCCGGGTTCGCCCGAGTGTGGCTCCCTATCACTTCGGTTTCCACTTTTTGTCTTTGCGCCCATTCACCGTACTCCATTTCAGGTCGCAGTGATTCAAAAACACACAGTGCCGACTTTTTCGGCGCTGTGTGTTTTCCGTTCAGAATTCCCGGCTGGCCAGGCGGGCGGTCAGCTCTGTGAGGAACGCATTGTCTTCAAAAGCCCGGAGTGCATCGAGGGCTTTCCGGTTCTCCTCCTCAATCCGTTCCCTGCAGCCCTCCACGCCATAAAGAGATACAAAGGTATTCTTATTCCCGTCTACGTGGGTGGCCTTCCCCAGCTTTTTTGCGTCTCCCAGAACGTCCAGCATATCGTCCCGGATCTGGAAGGCCAGACCGATGGCCTCGGCATATACGCGTGCGGCCTCCAGCTGTTCCGGCGACGCACCGCCGGCCGTGGCGCCCATGCGGCAGGCCGCGGCAATCAGGGCTCCGGTTTTCAGCCGGTGAATGGTATGCACCTGCTCCTCATCGAGGTTCTGGTTCTCCCCTTCGATGTCCAGCTGTTGTCCTCCCACCATGCCCAGCTCTCCGGCGCAGCCGGACAGGATCCCGATGATTTTCACCACAGTTTCCGGTGCGGCATCCGCTGTGGCAGCCGTATGGAACGCGGCCGTCAGCAGCCCGTCCCCCGCCAGCACGGCCTGGGCCTCGCCGAAGACCTTGTGGTTGGTCAGCCGGCCCCGGCGGTAATCGTCATTGTCCATGCAGGGCAGGTCGTCGTGGATCAGGCTGTAGGTATGCACCATTTCAATGGCAGCCGCGAAGGGCATGGCCTTCTCCCAGTCGCCGCCGCAGATCCGGCAGAACTCCAGCACCAAAACCGGACGGATCCGTTTTCCGCCGGCCAGCAGGCTGTAGCGCATGGCTTCAAACAGCTTTTTCTGCGGCCGGTCCTTGGTAAAGCAGCCGTTGAGGTACGCCTCCACAGCCGTCTGGTATTGCTTCAAGGTGATTTCAAATTCCCTGCTCATCGGAAAACTCCCCTTCCACCGGCATGCCGTCCGGTCCCTTCATCAATCGGACCACCTTCAGTTCCGCTTCGTCCAGCTGCTTGCTGCAGGCGGAAACCAGACCGGTTCCCTCCTCAAACAGCCGCAGGGATTCCTCCAGCGGCACATTCCCCTGCTCCATCTGGCGCACGATTTCCTCCAGACGCCGCAGCGATTCCTCAAAGCTCCGTTCCTGCTTGCTCATGGGTACCTCCTCGTGTGGTATGCACAACTGCGTCAATCTCTCCGGTCTGCAGCGTTACGGTAATCCGTGATCCGGCCTGCACAGTTCCTGCGTCGCGCAGCACATGGCCGTCCTGATCCCGGGTCATGGAATAGCCCCGGGAGAGCACCTTCAAAGGGCTCATGGCATCCAGCGCCGCCGTCAAACGAATAAAGCGCTGCTTTTTTTGGGCCAACAGCTGCCTGGCGCAGGCGGTCAGCTGCTTTTGCTGATAGTCCAGCAGCACCCTGCGGTCCTGCAGATAGTTCATGGGACTTTGCAGAACCCGTTTACTCTTCAACCCGTCCAACCGCTGGCGGGCCAGCTTCAGCTGCCGCGTCTGGGCCTGCTGCAGGCGGCTTTGGGCCGACAGAAGCCGCTCCCGCAGCTCCGTTTGATCCGGCACCGCCAGCTCCGCCGCATTGGACGGCGTCGCTGCCCGCAGGTCGGCCACAAAATCGGAAATGGTTACATCCGGCTCGTGGCCCACGGCCGAGATCACCGGAATCTCCGATTGATAGATGGTTCGGGCCACACGCTCGTCGTTAAAGGCCCACAGATCCTCCATAGAGCCGCCGCCCCGGCCGGTGATGATGACGTCGGCCAGTTGAAAGCGGTTTACATAACGAATTGCTCCGCATATCTCCGGCGGCGCCTCAGCCCCCTGCACCCGCACGGGCAGCAGAATCACCTTGGTCAGGGGATACCGCTTGCCCAAGATCCGCAGCATATCGTGGATGGCCGCCCCGGCAGAGGAGGTCACAATGGCAATGCGCTGGGGATAGGCCGGGATGGGCTTCTTGTGGGCGGGGTCGAACAGGCCCTCCTGGCTCAGCTTTACCTTCAGCTGCTCGAAGGCCACATACAGGTCCCCCACGCCCTCGGGAGTCAGACGCTCACAGTAGAGCTGGTAGGCGCCGTCCCGGGGAAATACGCTGATCCGGCCAAAAGCCAGAACCTTCATACCGTTTTCCGGCCGGAACCGCAGGGAAAACGCGTTTCCCTTGAACATCACGCACCGCAGCGCGCCGCCGGCGTCCTTGAGAGTAAAATAGTGATGGCCCGAGGGGTACACCTTATAATTGCTGACCTCACCCCGGATGCACAGTCCAGAAAGCAGGCCGTCCCGGTCCACCATGGCCTTGATGTACTGGTTGACGTCGGAAACAGAGAGAATTTCCTGCTGCATCATTCCCCCACCTCCTGGAGCCAGGTCAGAACGGCAATGCCCATGGCGTTATCCGTGGACAGGGCAGGCTTGGCAAAAACGGGAGAAAACTCGCTGCACAGCTGCCGCAGCATGGAGTTGGAGGCCACGCCGCCGGAAAACACAACCGGCAGGCCCGGGTATTTCTGCAGGGCGTCTCTGGTGGTTCGGACGACCACATCGCAGACAGAGCATACGGCAAAGTACGCGGTATCCGCCGCACTGTGGCCCGCTTGATGATATTGATTCACCTTATTCTCCAGGCCGGAGAAGGAGAACGTCAATTCAGCGGTTTTAACCCGGAAAAAGTCCTTCCCGTTCGCATCGGCGCAAAGCCGGTCCAGGGCCTTCCCAGCCGGAAAATCCAGTCCCAGCAGCTTTCCGGTGCGGTCCATTATCTGTCCGGCAGAAATATCGCTGGTGCCGCCCAGCTGCGTGGCCCGCACGTTTCGCCCCTCCGGTTCCACCAGGAGAAGCTCCGTGGTGCCGCCGGAAAGATGCCACGCCAAATGGGGCTTCTTCATCAGATCCATCCGATCCGCCGACCAGAGCGCGGCGGCAATATGCCCCTGCTGGTGGGAGAACGCATAGCAGGGCACCCCAAGGGCGGACGCCATGGTCTTTGCCGCTGACACACCGGCCAGAAAGCAAGGCATATAGGAGCCTTCCACCGCCCTGGGACGGGTGCTGACGCCAATGGCCCGGATATCTCCGGTTCCCACAGACCGGAACAAAGCGTCTGCCAGTTCCGGCAGGCGCTTTACATGGGCAAACAGGGCGTCACTCTGGCGCAGGCCCAGCTCTCCGGGCCGGACGTCCAGCAGGCGGGAGCAGTTCTCTCCCCGGACGCCGTCAAAGGCAGCGATAGATGTGGTATAATTGCTGGTATCAAAGCCCACAACCATGGTTACTGCTCCATATCCCGGGCAAAGGAGCCCAGAATGCCGTTGACAAAGGCCACAACATCCTCGTCTTCATACTTTCTTGCCAGCTCCACAGCCTCATTGATGGCAGCGCTGACCGGCACGTCCTGAACATACAGCGATTCGTACATGGCCACATGGAGGATCGCCCGGGCTACCTTGGAAATCCGGGAAACGCTCCAGTTGACGGCGTACTTGCTGATATAGCCGTCCAGCTCTTCCTGCTTTTCCCGGATCCCGGCCACGGTGGAGCGGATGTAGTCCAGCTGCTTCTGGTTAGGCCGTTCGGCGTAGATCTCCGTTTCATCCGCCAGGCTCTCATAATAACCGGGCGCCATGGTGGAGTCCACCGCCTGTTCCGCAGAATCGCCGGTGAAGTTCAGTTCAAAAATCAGATGCGCAACGATTTCTCTGGCGTTAGATCTGGTCATATCAAAAATCTCCTCAGTGTTTTTCTGCCCCTATTATACCGGGAACAACGCAAAAAATAAACCCTCTGTTTTCACAAAGGGTCTATTTTTCCTTATTTTTTTGCGCTGCGCGGGAGGGAAATTCCGCTGATATTGACATTCACGTTGCTGACCCTGCGGCCGGTGGTGGATTCCACCGTGGAGCTCACGGCCTCCTGCACCGCCTTGGCGACCTCGATCACCGAATAGCCGTACAGCACCACAATGTAGCAGTCAATGGCAATTTCATCCTCGTCTGAAATCAGAATGCGGATGCTTTTCCCCGTGTTCTTCTTTGCGATCTTGCCCAGCTCTGAACCGATATTGCTGTTTAATCCATAAACGCCTTCCACATCCTGAACGGCCATGGAAACGATGGAGGCGACGACCTCCTCGGAAATATGAATGGACCCTTGATCCAGCGTCTGGGAGACGTATTCTTTGTTCTCGCTCATAGTGAGGGACCTCCGTGTACAATGGGGATTTCATGATTACCTCCATTGTACCACAAATTGCAAAAAAGACAACCTTATTTTTATGTCTCCCGCAGCAAAGCCGGTTTGCCCGGAAAGCAGCGGCTTTGTTCCGTCCGCTTTATTTTACCTCAATAATGTAAATCTCATCCAGGGTATAGTCCGTCTGGGTGGTGACAATGTCGGAGATCAGCGCCACATCGGCTGTGTCCAGGCCCTCCGCCGGAGCCGAAACCGCGATGTTGATCCTGTCTTCTCCCATATAGGCCACACAGTCCTCAAAGCCCTTGGCAATGACCAGGCTCTCAATCTGAGATTCTGCCAGGGCGTCCCGCACCAAACTATCCAGCGACGCAGCAGCTGCCGCCGCACTGTCACTGCCGTCCTCATAGGCCAGGGTCTCCTGCAGCAATTCCACGGCGCCGTCCCGGGATTCCTGCCGGCTCAGGCGAATCTGTGCGAAATAATCCGTTGTGGAGGCAGCAGATCCGGACGCTTCCGCAGCTGCATCCGCCGAATCGCCGACGCTGGCCAAGACCTGCTGGGCATCCAGAGTTTGGGTCAGATCCACGGCGGTTTTCTGACTGGCGTTCCAGTTCAGATAGACGCCTGCGCAGATCAGCACCAGTACCGTTGCCACAATTGCGTTTCGTTTCCAAATTTTCATACCGACTCCTCCTAGTTGCCTTTCATTTTAATGACGGTTATTTTGTCGCTGCCCAATCCAGTCAGACTGGAAACGGCCCGGATGATATCCAGTTTCACGGAGGCCCTGTCTGCCCCTTGACAGACCACCACCGCGCCTTTGTAAATGGGGTAAGTTGTCTGAACCGGCACGGGCGCTTCTTCTCCTCCTGCGGACACCAGAACGGTCTGGTTCTGGCTCTGGGTTCCGTCTGCGTCGCTTTTGGTCTGCGTATCCTCCTGATAGGTTTGCCGGGGGCCCTTCTCCAGCGTCAGCAGGACCGATACCGCGCCGGCGCCATCCACCTGACTGAGCAGGCGCTCCAGGCGGGCCTCCAGCGGCTCTTCCTCCACGGCAGAGGGAGCCGCAGTAGGAGCGCTGCCGCTTTTCTTTTCAAAGGGGATCAGCATCAGGCCAACGCCCAGCAGCAGTATCAGGACGGTGTACCGGTACTTTCCCAGCTTATTCAGCCAGCTCCCGACTCGCTGCTTCCATTCTTCCTTCCTCACCTTGTGCTCCACTCCTGACTGTCCTTCGGAATACCCAGCTCCTCCTCTATGATGGCGGAGATCGCTTCCCGGTCGAGTTCCAAAACATGCCCGCGCAGCGTGACTGCTACGGGATAAGGGTAGCTCCCTTCCTCACTGAGCCGGATTTCCACCAGCAGTGAAACGCCCCGCGACGCAGCTTTGTCCAATATATATGCCTCGCATTGCTCCTTTATGATCGCTGCAACAATCTCCCGGTTCCCGATTTCTATCCCCGTTCGCATGGCTTCTGCCTCCATCCGAAGTCTTGATAGGGATTCCGCCAATTGAGCCGGATCCAGACGGACGGCCGGTGCAATCACGGTGAGAATCAGAAGCAGACTGCCCACAAAAGCCGCCACCTTTCTCTGCCTGCCTCTGGGCAGCAGCGCCATGACCAGACTCAGCAGCAGAGCCGCCGCCGTGATGGACAGCAGGTATTTCTTCAAAGACGTCACAGCTGCACCGCCTTCAGGAAACAGCAGCAGGACAGCAGGCTCATCAGCGCACAGCTGCCGATCATGGCCAGAAGATAGCCCATCAGCTTTGAAATGGCCTCCAGGAGACCGGCGTGGCAGCTTCCCAGGATATCGCTGAGCGCCGAAGTGATTCGCAGCATCAGAAACGATACGCCGATTTGCAGAAAGGGAAACAGGAAAACCGACACAATGGCCAGCATGCCGAAGGTACCGATGGAGCTTTTCAGCAGTCCTGCGCTGGACAGCACCGTTTCTGCCGCGCCGGATATGATGCCGCCCACGACCGGCACGGCGCTGGAAATGGCAAGCTTCGCCGCCTTCAGCGCTGCTGCATCGGCCGTTCCGGACAGAACGCCGGTGGCCGTCAGCAGGCCGGTGTAGAGATAAACCATGGTCTTCAATCCCTTCTCAATGAGCCAGCCCAGCAGCTCCCGCAGCCGCTTCAGCCGTTCCTGCTGCACTGCGGCGTCGGTCAGCGCCAGGCCCAGATACGCATACATCACCGGAATCATCAGGTCATTGCTGGCCCTGAGCAGCAGATTGGAGAAAAAACAGGTCGCGGTATAGATCGCCCCGGCGCCCACTGCACCGCCGGAGGCAGCCGCGGCGCCGCACATCACAGGAAGCAGCAGCTGATTGAAGTTCGCCAGCCGGTCCATGGTGTCACGGCCCAGACCGATGAGCGTGTTCAGGTCTGCGCCGCAGCAGGCAGTAATGGCCAGGGCTCCCGTGATGGCAGCTGCCGTCCGGCCCTGCTCTTCGCATATACTCTGCGCCAGTTGACATAAGATCACCACCATCAAAAGCCGCAGCATGGCAGCAGCGGCGCTTCGCAGGACGCCGCTGCTTTTCCCCAGCGTCTGCCGGAAGATTTGGAGCATCCCATCCAGCAGATCGCTTTGCTCGGTCGGAGAATAGGGTTCCATCAGCTCCGCCGCTTCTCCGGTGAGCCCGTTCTCCAGCCGGTCGGTATCCAGCAGCTCCGTCTGCCGGCCGGTCACGTCCACAGCCCGCGCCGGAACCATCAGCAGCCAAAGCAGCAGCAGCGTCAGGATTCCTGTTCTCACAACTACCCTCCCAGTGTTTCCTTCAACAATTCCAGTACTGCCGAAAGCAGCGGCAGCGACACATAGAGAGACAGAACCGTCCCTCCGGTTTCCACGGCGCGGCTCAGTGCTTTTTCTCCGGAATCCTCGCAGATCGCCGCCGCAGTCTGGGTCAAAATCCCAATGCCCGCCGCTTTCAGCATCGGCGCCGTGGCCGCCTGCTCCAAGCCCGTCAGCTCCCGCAGCTGCCGGACCACCGACAGAATCGGGGATAGAAAGCGGAACGCCAGAAAGGCGATTCCCACGCTGGCGCACAGGGAGAGCAAAACCGCCAGGGCGCCGGACTGGGCACGAACCACGACACACAGCACTGCTGCAATCACTGCCAAAGCAGAAATTTGAATCACTGTTTCCATCAGAATTGAAACAAGTCCTTGACCAGCTGAAACAGCTCGGCAATTTTCTGCACCACGATCATCAGTACCACCACCAGCGCAGCCAGGGTGGTCATGGTGGCCTGCTCCTCCCTGCCGGAGCGAACCAGCACCTGATTCAGAATGGAGACAATGATCCCCACGGCCGCAATTTTGAAAATCAAATCAATCTCCATAGCGCTCCTACAGCAGCAGAATCACCGCTGCCAGTCCTGCACAGATTCCCAGCGTCTCATAAGTCCTGGATTTCAGGCTTCGCTCCTGCTCCAGCGTCTGCAGCAGCAGTTCCGCTTCCCGGTATGCCGTATCGATGCCCTGCATCTGCGCATCCAGATCGTATTTGCCGAGGCGCTTGGTCAGGTCAATCAAAATCGGTTTCAGCAGCTCCTCCGGCGTTTCCTCCAGCGCCTTTTCCATGGCAGCCTGGGGCGTGACCCACCGCCGGCGGTCCATATCCTTCGCCACAGTGGAAAACAGCCGGGCCAGTTGGCCGTCACAGGAGGCCGCCATCAGCGCAAATGCCTGGGGAAGCGGCGTGCCGCAGAAGGAGATTTCGCTGCGCAGAAGCTGCAGCGCCCGGAGAAATTGCCGCACCAGCATGCAGCGTCTTTTCAGCAGCACCGCAATCCGGAACCCGACAGACCCGGCTGACACAACGATAAAGATCATACCTACCAGTTTCATGGCTGTTCCTCCAGGATGTAACCAGACTTGTCCGCCCGCAGAATCACCACCGTGCGGAATACGCCGGTTTCCATCAGCTGACGATAGACCGGCCGCCGTTTCAGATCCTCGGCAGTATCTCCATGGGCAGTGGCCAACAGGCGGACGCCGCAGTAGGCTGCCCGCTCCAATGCGCAGACATCCTCCGGCGCCGTGATCTCGTCCACTGCGATCCATTGCGGATTCATGCAGCGCAGCAGCATCAGAATGGCATCCGCCTTCGGAATATTTACCAGCACGTCCGTTCTGCACCCAACCTGCAGCTGCGGCACACCCATCACACAGGCAGCCACTTCTCCCCGCTCGTCCGCCAGCCCCACCCGGTCATGACAACGGTCGGAAAGCTGTCGGACCAGATCCCGCAGCATCGTGGTTTTTCCGCTGCCGGGCGGCCCCAGAATCAAGGTAGAACCGGTCACAGCCGGCAAAAGCCTGTCCGCGCAGCCGGGATGCTCCCGGGCAATCCGGATTAAAACCGAGGACGGCGTGCGCAGCGTATGAATCGCTCCGTCCTGCATGACACCGAACCCGCAGACACCGATTCGGTGCCCCCCTTCCAGGGTCATATAGCCCTGACGCAGGGTTTCATTATGCGCGTAGACGGACTGCCGGCAGGCCCGGCGCAGCAGTTCCTCCAACTGGTCCTGCCGGATTCTGGGCCACAGGGCCGTCTCCTTCCCGCCGGCGCGAAGCAGCATAGGCTGTCCGGCGCCCGCCCGTATTTCCTCCAGTCCCTCCGGCTTCATGTTCCTGATCTGACCGGCATGCTCCTCCGGCAGCAAGTCCAACAGCTGCTCCATCATGTGCAATCATCCTTTCCCCTACAGACTATTCGCAGTCCGGATGGGATATGCCCGCCATATTTTGCCGCGAGACAAGAATTAACTTGCAAACTATCCCGAAAATCCGTATCATAGAGCTATAGAAAGCGAGGGATTCTTCATGTCCGAAAAACTCCCCTACACCCAGAACAGAGAACTCAGCTGGCTGCGGTTCAATGACCGCGTATTGGAGGAAGCCATGGACGCCACTGTACCGCTGCTGGAGCGTCTGAAGTTCGTGGAGATTTTTACCAGTAATCTGGATGAGTTCTTCATGATTCGGGTGGGCAGCCTTTTGGATTTTTCCCATGTTAATCCGAACGACATCGATCCGAAGTCCGGCATGACGCCCAAGGAACAGCTGTCCGCCATTTACCGTGCCGTTCGCCCGCTGTACGCCAAGCGGGAACGCTGCTTCTTTGATATCACCAATCAGCTGAAAATTCACGGGATTTTCTGCCTGACCTATCAATCTCTGCGTTCCGATGAGATCAAGTTCGTCAAGCAGTATTTCAAGCAGTCCATCGCTCCGATTCTCTCGCCCCAGATTGTGGATTCCCATCACCCCTTCCCCCATCTGCAGAACAAGGTTCTGCATGTTGCAGCCCGGCTGAAATATAAGGGAAAGGAGACCTTCGGCTGCGTTCCCATTCCGTCGGCCCTGCCGGACGTTCTCTACCTGCCGGGCAGCGGCGTTCGATTCATTCCCATCGGCGAGATTGTCATGGAGTACCTGGAGCAGCTGTTCCCTGGCTACACCTGCATGGAGCGGGTACAGCTCTGCCTGACCCGAAATGCCGATATTACCACCGACGACGATGCCTCTGATCTATACGGCGACTTCCGGGAAAAAATGCAGAAGGTTTTGGGCAAGCGGAAACGTCTGGCCCCGGTGCGTCTGGAGCTGTCCAATGTCATTTCTCCGGAGCTGGAGCAGTATCTCCGCGCCAAAATGTCCCTGGAGCACCACCAGGTTTATATCAGCCGCGCTCCCATGAAGCTCAAATTCGCCTATGAGCTGGCCGGGAAGCTGTCTGAAGCCCGTCGGAGCATTCTCTCCTACCCGCCGTTTACGCCCCAGACGCCGGGCTGCATCCCGCCGCAGGAAAAAATGCTCCGTCTGGTGCAGCACGACGACCTGCTGCTGTCCTATCCCTATGAGAGCATGAACCCCTTCCTCCAGATGCTGAAGGAAGCCGCCAACGATCCCAGTGTCATCTCTATCAAGATCACCATCTATCGCCTGGCCACCAAGGCCAAACTGGTGGACTATCTCTGCGCCGCTGCGGAAAACGGCAAGGACGTAACCGTTCTGATTGAGCTGCGGGCCCGCTTTGACGAGCAAAACAACATCGACTGGTCCGAACGGCTGGAGGAAGCAGGATGTACCATTCTCTACGGCTTTCAGGATTACAAGGTTCACTCCAAAGTCTGTCTCATCACCCGGCGGGAACACGGCGCCATCCGCTATCTCACCCAGATTGGTACCGGCAATTATAACGAAAAGACCGCCGCCATATACACCGACCTCTCCCTGTTGACCGCCGATCAGGGCATCGGCCGTGACGCCAACGAATTCTTCAAAAACATGATGATCGGCAATCTCAACGGGACGTATGACCATCTGCTGGTGGCCCCGGTCTGTCTGAAGTCCACGCTTCTGGACCTGATCGACCGGGAGATGCAGAAGGGCGCCGAGGGCCGCATCGTGCTGAAGCTCAACTCCGTCACCGATCTGGATTTGATTCAGAAGCTCCGGGACGCCTCCTGTGCCGGTGTGCAGATCACCATGATCGTCCGGGGAATCTGCTGCATTCTCCCGGGCATTCCCGGCGAGACGGAGAATCTGAAAATCGTCAGCATTGTCGGCCGCTATCTGGAGCATTCCCGCATCTACTGCTTCGGGTCCGGCAGTCAGGAAACCATGTACATCGCATCGGCGGACTTCATGACCCGCAATACCGAGCGCCGGGTGGAGGTAGCCTGCCCCATCTACAGCCCCCAGATCCGGGAGAAAATCCACCACATCCTGGATATGTGCCTGCGGGATAATATCCGTTCCCGGCAGCTGATGCCCGACGGCTCCTACAGTCACGTCTCCGAGGACAGCGCCCCTCTGGATTGCCAGCAGCAGCTGATGGCCGACGCCATGGAAGCCAGCGTTCCCGCAGATGCCAAAAAGAGCCTGTGGCAGCGGCTGAAAGAGGCTTTTTCCGGACAATAAGACCGATCAGAGGCAAAAAAACACCTGCAGCAGGATCAATTCTGCTGCAGGTGTTCCATGATTACGGCATGGCGTCCTTGCGGTGGAACGCGATATTCATATCCACCGGACCTTCGATCCCGGGAACCTGGCCCTCGTTGGTGTACTGCCAGATCTGAATGTCATAGGCAAACGACGGCGTTTCGGCATACTCCGCCAGCCAGAACACATAGTCCTTGAGGCTGACCAGGTTCAGCTGTCCATAGCCATAGGCCTGGTTGAAGTACACGCCGGCCCGGTAGCCGGCAGCCTCCACCGTCTCGCAGAAGGCCTGGGCGCAGGAGGTCAGCATCAGCATGTTCATCTCGTCCGTTCTGGCCGGGACGTGCATCTCCTCCCAGTCGAACACAACGGGATACTGCAGGTCGTAGTCCTTGATTTTCTCCAGAACGTACTCCGCCTCCTCCACAGCCTCTTCCGGCGTCAGGGCCTGGGAGAAAAAGTACACGCCAACCTTCAGTCCGGCGTGGATGGCGCCTTCCAGGTGCGCGGTGAAATAATCGTCTTCGTCCAGCTCTCCCGAGGAATAGCCCCGGTAGCCCACCCGGATCATGGCAAAATCGATTCCCGCTTCCTTCACCACGTTCCAGTCCACATTGGTCTGGTAGGAGGAGACATCCACACCGGCCAGGCCCACCAAATCGCCGCCATGATAGCGGCGAATGCCGTCCTGTTCATAAAAGCCGTCGGTGTTGAAGGTGTTTCTCGCCAGAGGCTCCTCCTCTGCCTCCGGCTCCGGGATGGTTTCTTCCTGATTCTCCGGCTGCGTCTCCTGTTGAATGGTGACATTCTCCCCATAGTGCATCAGCTTCGCAATTCCGGTTACAATTCCCCATAGAACAGCAATTACCAACGCTGCGCCCAGCAGCGCAATTATTACAGTGAATGCGCGGTTCCCACGCGGCTTTCTGGTCATATCTTACTCCTTCGTGTTTTTTCTACAGTATAGCACAGTTTTTCCGCTTCGCCAAGACCTGACTGTTTTTCGTTCTTTCGCAAAAAACTGATTGAGAATCCCAGGGAACTATTGTATAATAAAGAAAAATACCCTTATGCGCCGGGTTTTCCCGGCTGAGGGAGAACCTGTAAGGAGGTATCGTATGTCTAATCGTGAAAATGAAGAGTTTGAGCGCGATGAAGAGCTGCTGGAAGCCCGGCGTCTGAAGCGGTTGGAAATGAAGCGCAAGCGGAAAATCCAGCAGAGAATTGTCCTGGCCATCCTGGCGGTTGTGCTGATTCTTGTGATCGTGTTGATTGTAAAGGGCTGCAGCGGCAAGACCGCGGAGGAAAAGCAGACGGAGACGGTTGCACCGCCGGTGGAGACTCAGCCTGAACCCGAGCCTGCCGATCCCGACGTGACCGCGACCCTTGCGGCTGTGGGCGATATCATGATGTATGATTCCCAGATTAAAGCCGGTCAATCCACCGATCAGAACGGCGCCACGGTCTATGACTTCTCCTCCTGCTTTGAAGCCATTACCCCCTACACCATCAGCCCCGATCTGATGGTCGGCAACCTGGAGCTGAACTTCCTGGGTGTTCCGCCGTATGTGGGCAACAAGGATCTTGCGCCCTACTGGAACGCACCGGAAAGCCTGGCCAACAACCTGGCCGACATGGGCTTTGACATTCTGCAGACTGCCAACACCTATTCCATCATGAACGGTATCAACGGCCTGCAGTCCACCATCAACATCCTCAACCAGGCCGGTATTGACCATGTGGGAACCCATGCCACCGATCCCGCCCAGTCCGGCAGCGGCGGTGTGGTCCTGCGGGAGGTCAACGGGATCAAGTTCGCTTTCATCGGCTTCACCAAGGGCCTCAACAGCATGCGCCTGCCCACCAACAACCAGTATGCGGTGGACATGCTCTACACCGACTATAACACCGACTTCTCCAAGGTGGATACCACTTCCATCCTCAACCGCGTGGATGCCGCCAAAAAGCTCAACCCCGATGTGATCGTGGCCATGCTCCACTGGGGCAGCGAATATGACTTCACGGTCAGCAGCACTCAGGATGAAATCACCGAGCTGCTGTTCAAGAACGGCGTTGACGTCATTCTCGGCTCCCACAGCCATTTCGTCGGCCCCATGAAGATGATGGATGTGGAAACTACAGACGGGGAAAAGAAGCAGTGCTTCGTGGCATACAGCCTTGGCAACTTTATTTCCAGTATGACCAAGCAGTATACCCAGGAAAGCGTCATTCTGAACCTGGAGTTCACGAAAGACGGCAAAACCGGCGACACCACCATCTCCAGTGTGAACTACACGCCCTTGTATGTTGTGGATCGCGGAGAAGGTGCGGAACGGCGCTTTGAGGTTCTCCCCATCCGTGCCGCCATCCAGACCGATTTGTTCCAGGATTATGAAGCCGCTATGACCGCCGCCATTGATAATCTGAAGACCAATACCCAGTCCAATTACGACTCCGGCAAATAAGCCGCCGGCTTTTTCGAACAGCTGCCCCGGGATCTGCGGATCCTGCGGCAGCTGTTTGTTTTCCAACCGTCGGTTGGATTGATTTGCGTCCACTCAACTGTTCCGTCATTGCAAATCCGAGGCAATCCTTTTATACTGAAGGCAGCTTCAACAGAAAGGACGATCAGAATGGAAACAATCACCCTTGGAAAAAGTATCCTGCAGCAGCGTAAGGAAAAGGGCCTGACGCAGGAAGCCTTGGCAAATCTGCTTGGCGTCACCAATCAGGCTGTCTCCAAATGGGAGGCGGATCAATGCTGTCCCGACGTCCAGCTGCTCCCTGCTCTGGCAGATATTTTCGGAATCTCCCTGGATGAGCTGTTTGGCCGGAATTACTGCCCAACGCAGACGGTCATCTCCGAGCTTCCCTGGGCGGACGACAATGGGTTACGGGCTGTTCTGTATCTCGGACACCGTCTGCAGCAGCATCATCTGATTGACCGCCATCAGAAGGAAAAGACCCTGGTGGAATTCCACTATTCCGGTCCGGCACTGTATGTAAACAGTGATTTTACTGTGGTATGCGAAAACTGTCTCATCGGTGGAAGTGTCACAGCCGGAGACGGTGTTGTCTGTGGGGAGGTCCACGGCAATGTCAACGCCGGTGACGGTGTCAAATGCGGAAATGTGGGCGGCAGCGTTACGGCCGGCGACGGGATTACCTGCGGCAATATTCATGGCAATGCCAGAGCCGGCGACAGCATTCGCTGTGCGCAGATCGGCGGCTCCGCCAGTGCAGGAGACAGCATATATTATCAGAAATAGCAAAACAGTGCCCCGGGTATCAAGGAAGCTCGATACCCGGGGCCTTGTCACGCCTGTTTCCTTACGAAAACACCACGGTGGCATGGAGCGTGGCTGCGGCATCCCCGCAGATGTTCACAACATGACGGTCTCCGTCAGAATGATAATAGCAATGGATCGGATCCCCCAAAAAGAGCTGCTTATGGTAATAGACAGAAATCTCCCGGAAGTCCATCGCCGCAGCCTCCTCCGGCAGCGCCTCCCTGGCATA
>JAEDJR010000112.1 GCA_016296235.1 Oscillospiraceae bacterium | reverse complement strand
CCGGCACAGAAGTGATTCTGTGCCGGCCTGAAACTACTGGGCTACCCGTTTCCGCGCATCACAAATCACTTCTACTCTCAATGGCGAAAGTAAAAGGAAAAGGATACATAATAAAAGGAAGCGGTGCGGATCATGAGGGATCCTCCTCATCTTGAGATTACTGATAGAATAGCACTTTAAATTGAGAATGTCAATCAGAAATTAAAGTGCGCCCGCAGCTTTTCAAAGGTGCCGGGAGAGATATCGTGCTCGATTTTGCAGGCCTCCGCGGCGGCGGTCTCCGGATCCACCCCCAGGGAGGTCAGAATGCCGGTCAGAACCCGGTGGCGCTCGTAGATCCGCTGGGCGATGGCCTCGCCCTGGGGTGTCAGGGTCAGCAGACCGCTGTCGTCCATCTCCACATGGCCGCTCTCCCGCAGCTTCTTCATGGCCACGGAGACGCTGGGCTTGGAGAAGCCCTTTTCCGTCACAATATCGATGGAGCGCACCTGCCCCTGCTGCTCCCGCAGCTTCAGAATGGTTTCCAGATAGTCCTCTGCGGATTCGTGAATGGCCATGTCAGACACCTCCCGGACTATTATAATGGACGGCGGCGCGGCTTGTCAATGGCAAGAGCCTGCCGGTTATCCACATATCCACAATTCTGCCAACATCTTGGGCCGCGCAGAAAACCCGTTCGCAAACGCTTGTGGTTTCGGCCCCTGTTTCGCGGGATTTCGCGCCCTGCGGGGTGTATACTGACCCTGTCGGAGCCTTTGGCGGCCTTTTGCGCATTCTGCGCAAAAAACGGTGGTTTTTGTCCCAGGAAATCTCTGTTTTTCCGGGAAAAGATGCTATACAAACACAGGTTTCTTTGTTATACTAAGGGTGATTTTATGGGCTTTTTTCAGAAAGATACAGAAATTGGTAGAAAAGAAAGGAAAAAAATCGCCATGATATCTCACGGAAAAGACGTCAAGGTTTTCTGTGCAAACGCCAACCGTCCCTTTGCTGAAACTGTCTGCCGGGAGCTGGGCCTGCCGCTGGGCAACAGCACGGTAACCACCTTCGCCGACGGCGAGGTGTCCGTCTCCTTCAACGAGACTGTCCGCGGATCCGATGTGTTCCTGGTGCAGTCCACCTGCAAGCCGGTCAACAACAACCTCATGGAGCTGTTGATTATGATCGACGCCTGCAAACGCGCCTCCGCAGGCCGGATCACCGCCGTCATCCCCTACTTCGGCTATGCCCGCCAGGACCGCAAGGCCAAGGGCCGCGATCCCATCTCCGCCAAGCTGGTGGCCAACATGATCGAAGCCGCCGGCGCCGACCGGGTCCTGACCATGGACCTGCACGCCGCCCAGATCCAGGGATTCTTCGACATCCCCGTGGATAACATGCATGGCGTGGTGGTATTTACCAAGTATTATCTGGAAAAATTCCCCGACACCCATGAGGGCATGGTCGTGGTGTCTCCGGACGTGGGCTCCGTGGCCCGCAGCCGCGCCTTCGCCAACCGCATGGGCATGGGCCTGGCCATCGTGGACAAGCGCCGGGAAAAGGCCAACCAGTGCGAGGTCATGAACGTCATCGGCGATGTGGCCGGCAAGGCCTGCATCCTCTATGACGACATGGTGGACACCGCCGGCTCCCTGTGCAACGCCGCCAAGGCCATCTACGAAAAGGGCGCCACCAAGGTCTACGCCTGCGCCACCCACGGCGTGCTGTCCGGCCCCGCCATCGAGCGCGTCCAGAACTCCGTCATCGACGAGCTGGTGCTGCTCAATACCATCCCCGCCCCCGAGGCGGCCAAGGGCACCAAGATCAAGTACCTGGACGTGGCCCCCATCTTCGCCGAGGCCATCCAGCGCACCTATGACGAGGTCTCCCTGTCCCCCATGTTCTGAGTATGCTGCTGGGCAGATCCGGCTGCGACTGGATGATCGTGGGCCTGGGCAATCCGGGCGCGGAATATGAAAAAACCCGCCACAACGTGGGCTTCCGGGTGTCGGAGCTGCTGGCCGGCCGGTGGAAGGTGAAGATCGACCGGCTGAAGTTCCGGGCGCTGACCCGCATGGTCACGGCGGAGGGGCAGAAGATCCTGCTGGTGCAGCCCCAGACCTATATGAACGCCTCCGGTGCGGCGGTGTCGGCTCTGGCCACCTATTATAAGGTGAAGCCGGAGCGGATTCTGGTGATTTTCGACGATATCTCCCTGCCGGTGGGCCGGATCCGGGTCCGCCGGGACGGCTCCGCCGGGGGCCATAACGGGATCAAGTCCATCATCCAGAGCCTGGGCACGGACCAATTCCCCCGGGTGAAGGTGGGCGTGGGCGCCAAGCCCCACCCGGACTACGACCTGGCGGACTGGGTTCTGAGCCGGTTTTCGGCCCAGGAGGAGAAGGCCCTGGAGCCGGCCCTGACCAACGCGGCGGAAGCAGCGGTGCTGGTCCTGACCCAGGGCGTGGAAAAAGCCGCCAGCGCGTATAACGGAAAATAAGAATCCAACGACCGCCAACGGACGGGGCCAAACGGCCCCGCCCGCGTTGTCACGTTGCGGCGCAGCTTCAAAGGCTCCCCTGCGTAAGGGAAGGCTTTTGGGTGCGGTGCAGTTCGAAGGCTCCCCTGCGTAAGGGGAGCTGTCAGCCTCAAGGCTGACTGAGGGGTCGTGTGCACGCACTTATAGTTTTTGCAAAATGTTACTGCCAACACACAACCCCTCCGGCCCTGCGGGCCACCTCCCCTTACTCAGGGGAGGCTTTAGGGGTGCGGCGCAGTAAAAGGAGGCATGTCCCTTGGATCGGAAAGGAAACCGAACTCTGGTTCCTCTGGCGAGAAAACTCCGGAAGGAAATGACAAAAGAAGAGCGCCGTTTGTGGTATGATTTTCTTCGTCAGTATCCGGTTCGATTTGTCAGGCAGAAGGTGCTGGGACGCTATATTGCGGATTTTTACTGTGCCCAGGCTGGCTTGGTTGTGGAACTGGACGGCGGTCAGCATTATGAGGACAAAGCCATGGAGAAAGATGCCCGGCGGACGGACTATCTTGCCGGTTATGGCCTCTTGGTATTGCGCATCCCGAACAATGAAGTGATGCAGAACTTTTCCGGGGTTTGTGAATGGATTGATTACACAGTGCAGCAGCGCACCAAGGCTCCCCTGCATAAGGGGAGGCTTTAGGGGTGCGGCGCAGTTTGAAGGCTCCCCTGCGTAAGGGGAGCTGTCAGCCTCAAGGCTGACTGAGGGGTCGTGTGCAGGCACTTGAGTGTTCAAAAAAACTGACTGCCAGCACACAACCCCTCCGGCCCTGCGGGCCACCTCCCCTTACTCAGGGGAGGCTTTTGGGTGCATACATGATGACAGGAGTAACCTCATGAATCTTCTTCTTTCCGCCCTTTCGGCTCTTCCTGAATATGAAAAGCTCCGTGCGGCTGTGGACGCGGGGCAGGTGGCGGCGTTGTCCGGCGTGGGGCAGCTGGCCCGCAGCCATGTGATGGCCGCGTTGATCCGGGACTCTCAGCGGCCCGTCCTGGTGGTCTGCCAGGACGACATGGCCGCCCAGCGGCTCCAGGGGGAGCTGGCCTCGTTCCTGGGCCAGACGCCCCCCATCCTCCCCACCCGGGAGCTGACCTTCTACGACGCCGCCGTGGTCTCCCGGGGCTGGGAGCAGAAGCGCCTGCGGCAGCTCTACGACCTGGCTCAGGGCAAAACACCCCTGCTGGTGGCCTCCCTGGACGCTTTGTGCCTGCGGACCATGCCCCGGTCCGTCCTGTTCTCCGCCGCCATCCGGCTGAAATCCGGCGCGGCCTACAGTCTCGACGACCTGGCCCAGCGGCTCACGGCGGCGGGCTACTCCCGCACCTCCCTGGTGGAGGGCGTGGGCCAGTTCTCCATCCGGGGCGGTATCCTGGACGTCTACTCCCCGGCCTGCGACGATCCCATCCGGGCCGAGTTCTGGGGCGACGAGCTGGACGCCATGGGCTTCTTCGATCCCATCACCCAGCGGCGCACGGAGAACATTGAGGAGGCCGTCCTCCTGCCCGTGGCCGAGACGGCCCCCCGGCTCCATCCTGATGGCACGGCCGGCCTGTGCGGCGATCTGCGGGCCCTGATCGCCCGGCAGAAGCGGCGGAAAAATCAGAATCAGTCCCTGATTGCCACCCTGGAAGCCGACCTGGAGAAGCTGGAAAACGGCGTCTCCTTCCCTGCAGCGGACCGCTACATGGCCCTGGTCTACCCGGAGTTCGCCACGGCCTGCGACTATATCTCCAAAGACGCCCTGGTGCTGTTCTGCGACCACGGCGCCCTGCAGCGGGCGGCCAAGGCCCGGCAGGAGAACTTCGGCCTGGAGCTGGACAGCTTCCTCCAATCCGGCCAGCTGGCGGGAGAGCTGTGCGACTTCACCGCCGGCTTTGACCAGATGTGCGAGAGCCTGGCGGGCCGGCCCGCCGTGTTCCTCGACAGCTTCCTGTCCTCGGCCTATCCGGAGTCCCTGCCCCCCAGGCAGCTGCTGAACGTCACCTGCAAGCAGCTGCCCTCCTACGGCGGCAGTCTGGACACGGCGGCGTCGGATCTGGCCTACTACCAGAAAAACGGCTTCCGCTGCCTGGTGCTCTGCGGCAACCGCCGCCGGGGGGAGATTCTCGGGAACATCCTGACGGACAGGGGCCTGACGGCCTCCCTGGCCTTCCCGGCGGAGCGCCTGCCGGAACGGGGCCAGATTCTGCTCACCGAGGGCAGCCTGCCCGCCGGTCTGGAGTACCCGGCCCTGGGCCTGGCGGTGCTCACCGAGGGACAGCTGACGGTGCAGCCCGCCCGCAAGGCCAGGACGCCCAAGCGAAAAAAGCCCACCAACCGCCAGAAGCTCAACTCCTTCACGGATTTGTCTCCCGGCGACCTGGTGGTGCATGAATACCACGGCATCGGCCGCTATGTGGCCATGGAGCAGATGAAGGTGGGCGGCGTCACCAAGGACTATGTGAAGATCGCCTACCAGGGCACGGACATTCTCTACGTCCCGGCCACCCAGCTGGATCTGGTCAGCAAGTACATCGGCGGCGGCGAGGACGCGCCGGTGCGTCTGAACAAGCTGGGGGGCGACGCCTGGCAGAAGACCAAGGCCAGGGCCAAGGCGGCGGCCAAGGATCTGGCGGCGGGGCTGATTCAGCTCTACGCCGCCCGCAAGCGGCTCCCCGGCTACGCCTTTGCCGCCGACACCCCCTGGCAGCGGGAGTTTGAGGACGGCTTCGAGTACGCCGAGACCGACGATCAGCTGCGCTGCATCGCGGAGATCAAGCAGGACATGGAGGCCCCCACCCCCATGGACCGGCTGCTGTGCGGCGACGTGGGCTTCGGCAAGACCGAGGTGGCCCTGCGGGCCGCCATGAAGGCCATGCTGGACGGCAAGCAGGCGGCCATTCTGGTGCCCACCACGGTTCTGGCCCAGCAGCACTACGTCACGGCCATGAAGCGCTTCGCCGGATTCCCGGTGAACATCGACGTGCTCAGCCGGTTCCGCACCGCGGCCCAGCAGAAAAAGACCCTCTTTGATCTGGCCTCCGGCAGGGTGGATCTGATCATCGGCACCCACAAGCTGCTGCAGAAGGGCGTGCAGTTCAAGGATCTGGGGCTGCTCATCGTGGACGAGGAGCAGCGCTTCGGCGTGACCCACAAGGAGCGGCTCAAGGAGATGTCCCGGGGCGTGGATGTGCTGACCCTGTCGGCCACGCCCATTCCCCGAACTCTCAACATGGCCCTCAGCGGCCTGCGGGACATGTCTACCATCGAGGAGCCGCCCCGGGACCGCTACCCGGTGCAGACCTTCGTCCTGGAGCACGACGACCGGCTGCTGGACGACGCCATCCGCCGGGAGCTGGAGCGGGGCGGGCAGGTGTACTACCTGCACAACCGTACGGAGAGTATTGAGCAGACCGCGTCCCGGATCAAGGCCCGGCACCCGGAGGCGGAAATCGCCGTGGCCCACGGCAAAATGGACCAGGAGCAGCTCAGCGACGTCATGCAGCGCATGGCCGACGGGGAGGTGCAGATTTTGGTCTGCACCACCATCATCGAGACGGGCATCGACATCTCCAACGTCAATACCCTGATTATCGAGGACGCCGACAAGCTGGGTCTGGCCCAGCTCCACCAGCTCCGGGGCCGGGTGGGCCGCAGCAGCCGCCACGCCTTCGCCTATCTGACCTTCCGCCGGGGCAAGGTTTTGTCGGAGGTGGCGGAGAAGCGCCTGAGCGCCATCCGGGAGTTCGCGGAGTTCGGCTCCGGCTTCAAAATCGCCATGCGGGATCTGGAAATCCGGGGCGCCGGCGATCTGCTGGGGGCCGAGC
>JAEDJR010000111.1 GCA_016296235.1 Oscillospiraceae bacterium | reverse complement strand
TGGAGCTGTTCGCCGCCCATGTGGCGCCCCATGTGAAGATCAAGGCTGCCGGCGGCATTTCCTCCATCGAGGACGCCGAGAAGTTCCTGAACCTGGGCGCCTCCCGCCTGGGCACCAGCCGGATTGTGAAAATCGCCAAATCCATGGAATAATTCCAGTCCGGAATCAAGACGGCGCAGCTTTCATGCTGCGCCGTCTTGATTCTGTCAGTGTGGATGCTCCAGCCAGGTCACGGCCGTCTGGGCGAAGGCCTCCACCGCCGGGGAGGAGACGCCCTCGGGGATGGCCAGGGCGATGGTGCGGGTGGCCCGGGACTCCAGGGGGCGAACCTCCAGGTTCTGGCTCCTGCCCCGGATCAGCAGCTCCGGCACAATGGAGACGCCCAGTCCCTGCTCCACCATGGCGATGATGGCATAGTCGTCCTTGGTGGTATATCGGATACAGGGGGTGATGCCCGCCTGGTCCAGGGCCCGGTGGATGTCATGGTCTGAGCTTTGCAGCAGGCTGATAAACGGCTCCCGCGCCAGGGCGGCGGCGGAGATCTGCGGCTTTGCGGCCAGAGGATGCCCCTTGGGCAGAATGGCCAGCAGCTCGTCCTCCACCAGAGGAATGACCCGAACGCCCGCCGGGGCCGGGAGGGTGACAAAGCCCAGGTCGATGGAACCATCCAGCAGCCACTGCTCAAGGTCGTAGTAGTCGCCGTTGAACATCTTCAGCTCCACCTTGGGATGGGCCGTCTGGAAGGTCTGAATCATCCCCGGCAGCCAGTGGACTGCCACGCTGGTGAAGGCCCCCAGCCGCACGGTACCGGCGTCGGCGCCCCGAATATCGGCAATGAGGTTCTCCAGCTCCCGGTTTTGCTGCAGGATGGCCTCCATTTTCGGCAGCAGCATGGCGCCGGCCTCCGTCAGCGTCACGCCGCTCCGGCTGCGCTGCATCAGGCGAAAGCCGTATTCCTCCTCCATGGCGCTGAGCACATGGCTGATCCGGGACTGGGTGGAACCCAGCGCTTCCGCAGCCCGTGTCAGACTGCCCAATTCCGCCGTCTTTGCAAAGGCCTCATACTGCTTGATACTCATGTCTGTCACTCCGTTTCATGCGAATAATTCATGGTAAATTGCTATTTTTGTATATAATAGCGCATGTGTGTCCTGCTGGCAACTGTTTTTTCTACAAGCCGTCGGTGAATTTGCTGTTGCAAACCGAGTAAAAAGCCTGTATAATTTCGAATATAACACATTTCGCATGAATACATGAAAAAAATTCATGCAAAGGAGCGGGACACATGGCTTATACAGAATTGTTCGTTTTTATTGTTTATTTCCTGTTTATGCTGGGAATCGGCCTGGTTTTCTTCTTCAAGTCCAAGGGCGGCGGCGAAAAGGATTATTTCCTGGGCGGCCGGAAGATGGGCGCCTGGGTATCTGCACTCTCCGCCGGCGCATCGGACATGAGCGCCTGGGTACTCATGGGCCTGCCGGCCTCCATCTATGCCGCCGGTATGGGACAGACCTGGATTGCCATCGGCCTGGCCATCGGCTACGCCCTCAGCTGGATTTTTGAGGCCCCCCGGCTGCGCCGCTTCTCCATTGAGGCCAAGGATTCCATCACCATCCCCCAGTATCTGACCAACCGCTTCCTCTCCGGAAGCCGGCTACTGCAGCTGCTGTGCGCCCTGATTTTCCTGGTTGCCTATACCATCTACGCCGCCTCCAGCATCAAGGCCTGCGGCACCTTGTTCCATACGGTCATGAACATCGACGCCAATGTGGCCATGTACATCGCGGCCTTTATCATCGTGGCCTATACGTTCCTGGGCGGCTTCTCCGCCGTCTGCTGGACGGACTTTTTCCAGGGCCTGCTGATGCTGGCAGCCCTGCTGGTGGCGCCCATTTTCGCTCTGGCCCTGGTGAAATCCGGCTCCATGGGCGCGGCTGCTCCCTTGCCCGATGGCTATTTCAACTTCATGACCTCCTGGCAGGATATTGTATCCGGTCTGGGCTGGGGCCTGGGCTACTTCGGGATGCCCCATATCATCATCCGCTTCATGTCCCTGAGATCGGAAAAGGAGCTGCGCAAGTCCAGCGTCATCGGCATTTCCTGGACGGTGATTATTCTGGTTATGTCTGTGGCAGCCGGTGTGGTGGGCCGGATGTTCCTGGGCGAGATCCAGGACTCCTCCACGGTGTTCATCACCATGGTCCGGAAAATCTTCCCGGCCCTGGTGTCCGGCCTGCTGCTGTCCGCCATTCTGTCCGCCGCCATGTCCACGGCCGACAGCCAGCTGCTGGCCTCGGCTTCCGCCTTTGCCAGTGACGTCTATAAGCCGGTGTTCCGCAAAAAGGCCTCGGACCGGGAGATGCTGTGGGCAGGCCGGATTGTGGTGCTGGTCATCGCTCTGGTGGCTCTGGCGATTGCCGCCAATCCCAATTCCGGCACCATCATGGGCCTGGTAGAAAACGCCTGGGGCGTGTTCGGCGCGGCCTTTGGTCCGGTGATCCTCCTGAGCCTGTTCTGGAAGCGGTTCACCTTCGCAGGCGCGGCTGCCGGTATCATCGCCGGTGCCGGGGTGGATATCCTGTGGCTGTCCTGCCTGTCCTCCACGGGGATCTATGAGATCGTTCCCGGCTTCCTGGTGGGGCTTCTGGCGGCTGTGGTGGTTTCCCTCTGCGGAAAAGGCCCCGGCCAGGATGTGGAAGCCCTCTTCGACAAGGCCTCCCAGCCGGAACGGTAAACGGATACAAAAAAGTCTGTCGCATAATTGCAATTTGCTCAAACACAAGCTGCACCCAAAGCCTCCCCTGTGTAAGGGGAGGTGGCCCGCAGGGCCGGAGGGGTTGTATGCAGGCATTCGGTGCTTGCTGCGACCCCTCAGTCACGCTACGCGTGACAGCTCCCCTTACGCAGGGGAGCCTTGGTGCGGTCAACGTTTTGCATCTTGCGAATTATGCGGCAGGCTCTTTTTTGTTTATACGGCTGGGAGAGGACTAAAGGTCTATGAATCTGGTCAAAATAGAAGAAAAACCAGAAAGGATGACTGCAATGAACGTCAAGGACTGTATGAATCCCCATGTGATTTCCGTCTCGCCGGAGGAATCCGTGGCGGTGGCGGCGCGGCTCATGGCCCGGCACAATGTGGGGGCGCTGCCGGTGCGGGCCGGAGACGGCAGCCTCTGCGGCATTGTGACGGATCGGGACATGGTGCTGCGGTGCATGGCCATCGACCGGTCTCCGGAGAAAACCTCCGTGGCCCGGGTCATGACCGACCGGGTCAAGTCGGTATCTCCCAATGCCAGTCTCAGCCAGGCGGCGGCCTGCATGGCCCGGGAGCAGGTGCGCCGTCTGCCGGTGGTGGAGGGGCGGCGTCTGGTGGGCATGGTTTCCCTGGGGGATCTGAGCCACCGGGACGACTATTCTCTGGAGGCGGCGGAAGCCCTCAGCGAGATCACCTCCAATGTGAAGCATTGGGATTGATCTTCTTTGGCGCAGACGGCAAACCTGCCAGAAACGGTTCATTTCTGGCAGGTCCACGGGGCTGTCTTGCTCGCGTGAGACAGCCGCATCGCTGAGAGAATATAGTTGCCTTAGCCGATAGAGAACTGACCGCGATCCATCACAAACGTACCGTCATACAGGGGAAGCAGCTTCGGATTGGATTTGTGGCAGATATGAATGACCATAGCATCCTCGTGCAGCAGCATGTTTTCGATTGCTTCGGAATTGCGGGCATCCAATGCGGACGTTACTTCATCCAGCAAATAAACCTCGGGGTTCCCCACCATTGCACGAGCCAGTGCGACTCGCTGCCGTTCCCCGCCGGAAATTTGCGCGATCATTTCGGGAGTAATTTCCTGTCCATGATAGCGGTCAATCAGGTACTCCAAATTCAGCTTTTGAATCACAGCGGCATAGGTATCTTGAGAAATGGGACGTCCCAAAAGAATATTTTCCTCGAGCGTTGCATGAAACAAATAAGGCTCCTGAAATACCGGGCATACCCGCTGATAATATGCAGCGGTGGAAATGTTATGCAGATCTTTGCCGTTGCAAGTGATGCTTCCGGTATAGTTCAGATCGCCAATCTGCGAGATCAGGCGCATGAGGGTAGATTTACCGCTGCCGCTTTCGCCGGAAATCAAGTAATTCTTCCCTGCTTCAAAGGTCACAGTCACACCGTCGAGAATTTGAAACGCATCAATTGTATAAGACACGTTATTGGCTGCAATCGTTTCAATCTTACCGGACAGCTGCGATGTGCTGCGATCAGAAGTTTTGCTGGCCGTCATTTCTTCGTATTGATCCAGAAGCGGAAGAACTTCATTTCGGGCATGAATCATGTAAGCCAGGACTTCTGCCGGGGCCGCAATCATCTGCGCCAACTGTACGACTGCAATCAAGCCACCGATTTCCATCTGCCCCAGAGAGATCAGCATCACGCCAACAATCAGGATGAGAAGTGTTTTGCCGACTTGCAAAAAGCTGGTTATGCTTTGCACATTCATCTGGCACCGGATCAAAGCGCGTTCTTTCTTCGCAATCTGTCCGTTTGCAGTTTCCTGAATCTGATTGGCGCGATTGTAGTAACCGTAGCACTTTATAATTCGCAGACCGTCCAGAAGAGATTGCAGACTGGTGTTGTACTTGCCAAGCGCTTCGGAATAAGCGGCCCTGGCTTCTCCGCCCTTTTTCCGCATGGTCCTGGGGCAGAGGATCATCAAGCCGCTCACTGTGAATACAATGAGTGCCAATGCCCAATGGACAGACCACATAGAAATTGCGGAAAAGACTAAGACAAAAACACACTTGATGATATCAATCGTACCGGAAAAGTATTGCTCTGCCAATGTGGGGATGTCATTATTGACATAGGACACAAAGGAAGAAATCATTTCCCTTCCGGCAGAATCCTTGCTGGAAAAAGTCCTGAAAACATTGCTGCGCATGATCCGCTTCTGCCGAAGCTGGAACTGCATGCCCATGCAGCTGTCCAGCAGAGAGAATAGGATTTGACACAGCCCAACGATCAAATACAGAATCAGAAAACGGCTGCCCTTAGAAGTGTTTTCCGTAAAGGCGGTAATCATGTCGCCGGAAATGGTGGGAGTGAGAACACTGATCCCGGAAAAAAGAATCCCCACCAGGAGCGTTGACAAAAAACAGCTGCGGTTTCCGGTCAGGTTATTCCATAAGTTTTTCAAATTGTTCACCTCTGAAATATTTGGTTGTTTTGTCGGAATATTTCAGAGTGTTGATGGAATAAAGAACCAAATACTTACCGTGATACATCATGTTTCTCCTTGTATTTTGAATTTGTACAAAAATGTACAATCATATCGTAACACAAATGCAGGAGCGCTGCAAGCCGTGAGAAAAAGGCCTTGCATAAAACACGCCTCAGCCGGTTGGATGAACGGCTGAGGCGTTGACGTTATTCTGCCTTGGGTTCCAGGTCGGCGAAAGCCTGGCGCTCGTCCTCGCTGAAGGCGGGGCCATCATCGGGGGCGTCCTCGGCGCAGCATTCTGCGTCACCGGCTTTCCCCTTGCAGGGGCACAGAGCCAGCAGCTTATCCCAGAATACAATCACGACTACCACGGCGCTGACCACGGCGGCAATGACGCCGATCAACAGGGCCAGCTTGGTCTTTTTGTTCATTGGTACGCACCTCCTAGAAAATCTGTCTTTATGGTATCCCAAAACCACGAAAAAGACAAGAGAAAATCGAGAATCTTTTCAGATTCTTCAAATTCTGGTGATAAAATCGGCCTTCCGGGGCTTGGCGGCGGGCAGGTCGGCGGCAGGATAGCCCAGGATGCAGTGGCCCACACCGCGATAGGTCTCGGGAACGCCCCACTTGGCCAGCAGAGCCTTGCCCTCGGGGGAGTCAAATTCTTCCCGCGCCCGGTGGATCCAGCAGGAGGCCACGCCCAGGGTGGAAGCGGCCAGCATCAGATTCCCCAGAATCAGGCTGCCGTCCTCCTGCCAGGTGCGGACAGCGGGATCGGCCAGCACCACGCAGACGGTGGGAGCGCCGTAGAAGGGATCGCTGCCGGGATTTCCCATGACGGCGGCGTTCATGGCGCGGAGCTGCTCGATGGTGTCCTTGTCCTGGACAACCACGATCTTTCCCGCCTGCCGGCCCATACCGTTGGCGGCATAGGTGCCGGCCAGGAGAATTTCCTGCAGCGCCTCCTCGCTGATCTGCTCAGGCTTGTAGGAGCGGCAGCTCCTGCGATTCAGCATGGCTTCAATGACTTGGTTCATAAACATAACCTCCTGGAAAATAAAATTGATGTTCAGCAAACAGGAAAATCGGGATTTGTCTTTGAATTGACAATTGA
>JAEDJR010000110.1 GCA_016296235.1 Oscillospiraceae bacterium | reverse complement strand
GCCGGTCAGCCCAGCTTTTCCGCGTAGCGCTGGATCAGCGTTGCGACCTCGGCGCGGGTGGCTGTGGCGCGGGGGTTCAGGCAGCCCTGGGCGTCGCCGCGGAACAGGCCCGCCTGCGTGGCCCAGACCATGGCGTCCCGGGCGTATTCGCTGACCTGGCTGCCGTCGGGATAGGCGGACAGGCTGCCGGACACGGCGGGCTTGCCCTCCAGACGCCACAGGATGGCCGCAATCTGCTCGCGGGTCACCTTGCCGTCGGGGCTGAAGTGGCTGTCGTCCATGCCGTTGACCACGCCCTTGGCGGCGGCCCAGGCCACAGCCTCGGAATACCACTGTCCGCCGGCCACGTCGGAGAAGCTGCTGCCGGAAGCGGCGGGCTTGCCCTCCAACCGCCACAGGACCGTGACCAGCATGGCGCGGGTCATGTCGCCGGAGGGGTCAAAGTGGGTGGCGTCCACGCCGTTGAACAGGCCGTTGGCGGCCACATACTCCACGGCGCTGAAGGCCCAGTGGGTCTTGGGCACATCCACGAAGGAGGGGGCGCTGCCCGTACCGGAGCCGCTGGGCACCGTGGGTACCACAGGCTTGGGATTGGGAATGGGATCGGGATCGGGGATGGGTTCGGGATCCGGCTGGCCGGCGGCCTTGACGGTCACCAGGCAGTAGGTCTGCACGGTGGTATCCGTCTTCACGGCGACCTTCACATAGGCCGTACCGGGGGCCACGGCCTCCAGTTCCCCGTTTTCGTTGATTCGGACCACGCTCTCGTCGAAGGATTTGAGCACCAGCTCCTTATCCTCGTCCAGGGAGGGTGTGGGATCGTAGGTGACCTCCAGAGCCTGGGTGTCGCCCACGTTCATGACCAGGCTGTGGGCCGCCAGGCCGATGGTCTCCGCCTTCACGGGCTGGCAGATCACGGCGAACCGGACGCTGTACCGGCCGTCCCTGGAGGAAGCGGTGATGCAGCTGACGCCGGGCTCGGAGGGGGTGAAGTAGGCGCCGTTGCGGTAGTCGGCATTGTACTCGCTGCCGAAGTTCACGTTTTCGAAGGTCTCCAGCGTGCCCTCCACACCGTCGGTCCAGGTCCAGTCGAAGGGGCCGAAGGTGCCGTCGGGACGCTCATAGGTCACGCCGCTGGCTGTGCCGCCGGGGGCGCTTTCATTCTCCACGCCGTCGGCACGGATCACCAGGATGTTGGTGGCGCCGTAGGGCGCGTAGGCCACGACATCGCCGGTTTCCGGGTTGTAGGCGTAGCCGTACTGGCTCCACTCCGGCATCGTTGCGCCCTGGTAATACATCTCCGTCTCGTAGCCGTCCATGCCGCTGTCCGTATAGCGGGTCAGAACCTTGATGGTCTGGGGCAGCTCGTAGCCGGGCTCCGCCACCAGGCGGCCCTCCCAGCGGGACTGGTTGATGGCAAAGTCGGGGCCGTCCAGGATCAGGCCCGCGGCCGGCTCGGTGGGGTTGGTGTAGCTGTAGCTCTGGTAGCCCTCCATGGTGTAGAGCTCCACGGGCACAAAGCTGTGGGGCTGCTTATACTTGGCCGTCAGGGTGGCGGTCTCGCCCATGGTCACATAGACCGTCTGTTCGCCGTAGTTCTCGGCGGAAATCAGGTCGTCCTGGGCGCCGGAGGTGTAGACGTCCTCCCAGGTGAAGGTCATTCTCCGGCTGACGCCGTTGATGGTGACCTCCAGATAGCCGGAGCCGGCGGGGATCAGCTCACTGGAATAGCTGACGTTCAGCTCCACCTGGCCGCTCAGGGCGTCCTGGCTGTTCTGATAGACGTTCACCAGACCGGCCCAGTCCTCATCGTCCTCATAGACCAGCCAGGAGATGTTCTCGATCCGGACGTCGGCGGGCTGGAGGTTGGTCACTCTGACCGTGATGGGCATACCGGCCTTCAGACCGTCAAAGTGCTCGATGGACAAGTCGAAGTCCAGAACCTCGGAGGTATACTCCTCCACGGCCACCACGCAGATGGCGCTGCTGCTGCCGTTGCTGACGGTGATGATG
The DNA here is from genome assembly GCA_016296235.1 of Oscillospiraceae bacterium. Taxonomy (GTDB): domain Bacteria; phylum Bacillota; class Clostridia; order Oscillospirales; family Oscillospiraceae; genus Avoscillospira. The sequence continues at coordinate 4,347 of JAEDJR010000110.1, read as the reverse complement.
GTCTGGCCGGGGGCCAGGGCCACGATATGGCCGAACTCATCCACCGTGGCCACCTCGGGATTGCTGGAGGTGCGGGTGAGGGCATCCTCGGAGCCGGTGTTGTCGATGACGCTCAGCTCAAAGGTGTCGCCCACATGGAGCAGGGCGGAGGTCTGGGAGAGCAGAATGCCCTCACCGGTCATGCCCTGCACCCGGATGGCGTAGGTGCGGCCGTTGGCGCCGTAGTCGCCGCAGGTCAGGTAGACATTGCCCGTCCAGGCGAACTGATAGCTCCAGTTCTCACCGCTGTAGGATTCGTTGGTGTGGACATATTCCGTAACGTCGGCCTTGAAGGTCATGGTCTTGCTGCCGGCGTCATAGATGGTGTCCGTGTAGAAGGGGTTGTTCCGATCCATGCCGGTTTCGCTAAAGGCGGGATCGGCGTAGGGCATATTCTCCAGGTTGTAGGTGCGGGTGACGATGGGGTACACCGCAATGGAGGCCAGGGAGCCGTCCTCATCGTAGACGGTGCCCTCCAGGTAGACGCGGCCGTCCTCCTCATAGATGGACACGGCGTTGTTTTCCAGCTTGGGCGCAACCGTATCCACGGTGATGGGGAACTGAATCACGTCGCCGGTCTTGTCCATTGCGTGGCCGTTGAAGGTGGGCTCAAACTCGCCGTTGGCGATGCCCTCGAAGTCGGAAACCAGGTAGTCCAGATCTCCGTAGGCAGCTTCGCCGTAGTCGCCCTCGCCGTAGGCTGTGACGGTGTAGACGCACCGGGTGCCGCTGGGCAGGGGGCTGCCCTCCAGATCCGTGCCCTCCCAGACCGGGAAGTAGTTCATGGTGTTGGGGAAGGCGGTGCCGATTTCCGTATAGTACACGGAACGGGGGACGTAGGTGGTGTATTCGTTGAAATACAGCGCGCCGGTTTCGGCGTCGCGGACCTGAACCAGGAGCATCTTGGCGTCGCGGACCTGATAGAGCTCCACATCGTCAATCTTGTCCAGGAAGCCGTCGTTGTTGGGGGAGATGGTCAGGTTTTCCCTGTGGTACAGGGTCTGGGTGTCGCTGGAGGTGGTGTCATAGATGTTCTGGCCCAGGTTGTACCAGCCCACCACCTCGGTTTCGTTGTAGATGCAGCTGCCCAGGACGGAGGGATTCCAGGTGTAGCCGCCTGCCCAGGGGTCCGCACCGTCGGCGGTGTCGGGGTCGTTCTCATCGCCGGTGCAGCCGTCGGTCCACAGGACGGAGTCAAAGATGGGGGCGGCGGTCCAGTCGCCCAGGAAGGCCAGGAAGGGCAGGCCGATCTGGGGATTGGCGCCGGTTTCGTCGGTGAGGACGATGTAGCCCTCCACATAGGTGCCGTTGGGGAAGAGGGCCCGCAGCTGCTCCACGCAATCGCTGACGTCGATGGCGCCGGAGACCGTGGCTGTGCCGCCGGCGGGAACGCTGACGGTGTCCAGATCCACTTCCTTCACCAGAACGTCACGGTCGGTCATGGTGGTGTGGCCGTGGCTGTCCGTGTCGGTGTCGGGACGCAGAACCGTCAGGCGGGCGCTGTAGGTCAGGGCCTCGTTGGTCAGGTTCCGGACCTGGAAGCTGTAGTCATAGCTGCCGGTCCAGTTCACATCATCGCCCAGCTCCAGCTTGCCGATGGACTGGTTCTCCACGGTGATGTAGGCAGGGGTTTCCATGGCGGCGGCCACATTGGCCAGACCGGCGCCCTGAATCCGGGGAGAATAGCAGACGGAGCCGTCGGACTGCGGCACGGCGGTGCTCATCAGAAGCTGGCTGGCCAGCTGGCTTTCGCCGTTCCGGGCGGCCAGGCCCTGCTCCCGGATGTACTGCCGCACCAGGATACCCAGGGCGGTCATATGGGGGGCTGCCATGGAGGTGCCGCTCATCATGCCGTAGGTGCCGGTGTAGTCGTGATAGGTGCCGCTGCCGCCCACATAGCCGGCGTCCAGAATGGAGGACCAGATGTTGCCGCCGGGGGCGGTGATTTCCGGCTTCAGCTCCAGGCCGGGGCCGGCGCCCCAGGAGGTGAATTCGGACATCTGGCCGGCTTCGTCCCAGCTGCTGACGCGGTCCAGCTGGTTCACGGCCTTCAGGGTCACGGGCTTGCCTGCTTCTGCGGCTGCCGCCATGGCGGCGCCGTCCACACCGGAGACGAAGCAGCAGGTGATGGTGGCGTCGCTGACGCTCATGTAGACCAGCTCGGTGGCGTTGGGATCGCTGTCATAGACGATGACTCCCTTGATGGGACGCTCATAGAAGTGGCCGTAGCTTCCCGTCTCCGGGTCGGGACCATAGTAGTCCCACACGAAGGAGGCGGCGTTGCGAACCTTGTCCGCGAAGCTGATTTCGCCGCGCTGCACCAGGGCGATACCGGTCACGCCCTGCTCGCCATAGCCGGAATAGCTCCGGAAGCCGGCCTCGTAGTAGTCGCTGTAGGTACCGGCGCCGCCCACGGGGATGATTTCGATGCCGCCCTCGGGCACGTTCTGGAAGGTGGACTTCATGGCCACGTCGAAGGGATCGGCAAAGGCGATTTCGTGATCGTTCTCCCCGTCATTCCACACCAGGGTGCTCTCGGCCTTCACGGTGCTGTTGATGGAGGCCACGGCCAGGTTGGTGTCGTAGATGGCGGGGGAGCTCATCATGCTGATGTCGGGATCGCTGGACAGGTAGGCGCTGTCGTGGGCGCTGCCGCTGCCGGCGTAGGCGGAGTTGCCTGCGGAGGTCATCAGGACGATGCCTGCCGCGTTCACCTTGGCGTAGATCTCCGCGGCGGCGGTGTCGTCCTCGGAGAAGCCGTTGTCAGAGCCCAGGGACAGGTTGATGACGTCGGCCTTCAGCTTCAGGGCGTCCTCCAGGGCGTTGATGATGGCGGATTCCGGTGCACCGGCGCCGTCGGGGAACACCTTCATAATCAGCAGCTGGGCGTCCGGGGCCACGCCGGTGAAGACCATCTCGCCTTCCGCGGTCTTGGCGTAACCGGCGACGGTGCCGGCCACATGGGTGCCGTGGCTGCTCTCCGTGGGCCGGACGTTGACGTCGCCCCCGGTGATCTCGCCGGTGTAGGAATCCACCATGCCGGCGTAGTCAAAGGCAAAGGGAATCTTGCGGTTCTTGTAGTAGTCCTCCACATTGGCGTTGGACAGGGTGTAGGCGTTGAGGCCGCCGTTGTCCTTCAGGGCGCTCAGGTAGCCCACGGTATAGTCCTTGCCGTCATACACCAGATCCGGATCCTCACTGCGGAAGGAATCGTCCCGGAAGGCCTCGTGGGTGCGGCGGATGCCGGTGACGTTGCTGCCGGCCTCGTCGTCCCAGTAGCTGGCGAACTCCAGATCCAGACCGGTGTCCAGAATGGCGGCCACCATGCCCTCACCGGTGTAGCCCCGGCTCCAGGCGGCGCCCATGCCCACCATGTCATAGCTGTAGCCCTCGGTGGTGCCGGTGGAGGGCAGCTCCTCCGGGCGGTCGTAGGTGGGCTCCACATAGGCCCGCTTCACGCCGGGCAGGGTGCGGATGGCATCCAGCTGGCCGTAGGGAACCTTGACGGCCATGCCGTTAATCAGGCTGGTCCACTGGGCCACGACCTCCAGGCTGGAGACGGCTGCGCGCCGGGCAAATACGGCAGGCTGCAGGCCGCCGATCTGCGCCAGAACGTCCTCCTGGCCCGCCAGCAGCTCTGCGGACAGGGCCTGGGCGTCATCGGAGGTCAGGAACCGGGACACCGCCTGACCGGCGGACAGCTCCTCCCCGCCCAGACTGTAGGTCTGCGCGCCGTAATAGTCCAGGACGGCGGGCTCCTCCAGCTGGACGATCACGGTGACAATTTCCTCGTCCGCGTAGGTGCGCGCCGCTTCCCGGACACTGCTGCCGGTCCCGGCGGACGCCGCGCTGTCGGGCAGGGACACATCCGCCACCTCTTCGGCAGCGACGGTCCGAACCTGTCCGGCCTCCGCCGCCATGGCCGTCGGGAGCAGACCCGCAACCATGACCAGAGCCAACAGGAAAGACAGAACTCGTTTCATCTTCTTCATCCTTTCTGTTATGATGCGTTTCGTTTTATCATATGGATATCGAATCATGTTGTTCTATGTCCATATGTTATACCAGGTCCCATTATATGCCTTTAGCGCTTTGCTGTCAAGAAGAAACCATGGCCGGATTTGACAGAAGATGAAAAATATGAGATACTGAATGCATCCTGTCTGTGAGGTTTTATCATGGAATATCTGCCTGAACTCAATCTGCTGCTGGAGGCCCTGACCTATCTGGGGGCCAGAGCCAATGGCCACACCCTGGAGGACCGGGAGGAGCGGCTGCGCCGGCGGGGCTTGGAGGACGTGTCCGCCT
>JAEDJR010000109.1 GCA_016296235.1 Oscillospiraceae bacterium | reverse complement strand
GGAAAACCTGGGTTACAGCGCCCTGTACGCCTGGGCGGAGCGCATTTTGGGAGAAGTGCCGGAAAACCTGACGGCAGATCAGTTCTATGAGGCCCGCAGGGCTTATCAGGAGGACGATTGGGAAAAATCCGGCCTTTCGGAGGGGGAAAAGGCCTGGTGGCGGCAGCAGGAGGCCCAGGTGGAGAAGCCGTTCGTCTATGACTGCACCACCCCCTGGAGCAATCTCTGCAATATCATTTATAGTATCAACATCATGGGCATGCTGCTTTTGGCCGTATGTCTGCCGGGGATCTTCTCCGAAGAGCATACCCGCCGCATGGATCAGCTGAACCTGGCTGCCCCTCTGGGCCGGAAGCTCTATGGCGCCAAACTGCTGCTGGGCATGCTGTTTGGATTCGGAGCCTTTGCACTGTTCCTGCTGTGCGCCGCAGTTCCTGCCATCATGACCACAGGAACGCAGGGGGTTCAGGCTGCAATTCAGCTTCTGATCCCCAAATACGCCATGAATCTGACCATGGGAGAGGCAGTCCTGATTATGGCTGGACTGTTGCTGGCCTCTGCGCTGCTCAACAGCCTGTTCGCCATGGCCGCTGCGGAGGTTCTCCACAGCGGGATTGCTGCCACGGCCCTGCTGACTGCCATTGTGCTGCTGGGCGATCTGATCCGCGTTCCTTATTCCGTTCGCTGGCTGGAGGAGCTGGTGTCCTATCTGCCGGGCCAACTGGTGACCCCGGGAGAGGCCTTCGACATCCGGCTGTTTCCCTGGTTTGGCGGATATCTGACGCCCTGGCAGGCTGGCCCCGTTCTGTGGCTCCTGGCAGCGGCGCTCCTGGCACTCCTGGGCAGGCGGGTTTATACCCACTGGCAGATCGGAGGCCGCTAGAATAATGCCCATCGCGTCAGGCCGGCACGATGGGCATTTTATCATTTTTTGAAAAAAGCGCTTGACAATTCGAAAAACCATGATATAATAATAAAGCTGATTGCGAGAGACAATCAAATATGCTGTTATAGCTCAGTCGGTAGAGCGCGTCATTGGTAATGACGAGGTCGGCAGTTCAAATCTGCCTAACAGCTCCAAAAATCGACAAGCGACGTAAGGAGCTTGTCGATTTTTACTTATTACTTCTTTACTAAATTTGAAAGGTCGATTTTTGGAAAGTAATAAGTAATCGTGAATAGTGAAAAAGTAAGGTGTCCCTTCGGGACGATTATAAATTATTGCGCACGATGATACAACACTGTAGGGGCGGCATATATGCCGCCCGAAGGGTTCCGTCCGCCAGACCGGTCTGTTCAAACTGCTAGTGCTTACGGCGGGACGCATATATGCGTCCCCTACAAGAGAAAAACTTTGCAAAGACATGTTTTGAACCCTTGCTGAATGGGACAGAAACAGCAGCCTGCACGGGGCGTTGCTCCGCCGGCAGGCTGCTGCTTTATTTTGCGTCCGGAGTCTGGAAGAGCGTCCGCCGGTACTGGCTGGGCGCGAGGCCGGTCTGCTTCTTGAAGACCTTTGTGAAATAGTTCTGATTGGCGAAGCCTACCATTTCCGCAATATCGGACATGGAGAGATTCAGATTGCGCAGCAGCCGCTGAGCGTTCTGGATTCGGACGGTTTCCAGGTAATCGCCGAAGGGCATGCCCGTTTCCTTATGAAACAGCTGGCTGAAATAGGATTTATTCAGTCCGGTCATGCCGGAGAGGCGTTCCAGGCTGATTTTTTCCCGGTAGTGCTCGTTGCAGAAGGCGATGGCCTGCTCCACCGCGGGAGAGGTGGCCCGGCGGGTGTCGCCGGAGTACTCCACATAGCTGCTGCAGAACCGGTTCACCAGGCGGCGCAGGGCGTTGGCGGTGGGCGCTTCGCTCAGCTCCTGGGCAATCTGATCCAGCTGGCGGAAGGCCTCGGCCTGGCTGCTGCGGAAGGCCGGAGAATTGAGCATCATCTGCGTACCGGCTGCGGCGGCCCGGCGGATCCGGTAGGGGAACTCCAGCCGGGCGTGACATTCGAAAATGTATTTCTGCAGCCAGTCGGCGGCACGGCTCCATTCCTGACGGCTCAGCAGGTTCCCGAGAATGTGGATAAACTCTCCCTCCTTGGGGGAGTGGGGCGGAATCCCACCGGCGGGGATGACGGAGGTCTCGTAGTAGCTCTGATAGTCCACCAGTGCCTTGGCCTGCCGCAGGATTGCGGAGAAGTCCTCCGGCCGCTCCAGGGTCAGGGTGACGTTCTGGCGCAGCAGTCCCGCCTTGGCAAAGGTCAGGTTCTGATCGATGGCGCTGAGCAGCCGCAGCTGCAGCTCATGCTCCGACACGGCGGCGTCCTCCGGCGGGGCATACAGCGCCAGCAGCGCTTTGCCGCCAATGGGGAAGCACAGGCCGGAAAACCGCTCCATATGCAGCACATTGCAGCACACCTCGGCGGCCCGTTCCGTACCGGCGGCGGGATCGTCCAGGTTCAGAAGCATGCAGTAAATGGGGAAGCGGGTATTCTCCAGGCCGCAGGCGCGGAGAAGCGGCAGAACGGAACCGGCACTGTTCCCGGAAAACCCGGCGTAGGCCTGGATGGCGGCCCGAATGTCGGAGCGGGAAGCTTTGCTCCCGGTTTCGTGCGAATCAGCCAGTGCGATGCTCTCCCGAACCTTTCGCATCAGGGAGGAGATGTCCTCCTGCTGCATTTCCGCCTTCAGAATATAGTCCAGGGCGCCGCATTTGAGGGCCACCCGGACATAGGAAAAATCGTCATAGGAGGTCAGAACGGCCGTGCGAATAGATGGCCGGTCGGCACGAAGGGCCTTGATTAACTCGATTCCGTCCCGCCCGGGCATGCGGATATCCGTAATCAGCAGATCCACCGGCTGGCGCATACACAGGGCATAGGCGTCGTCGCCGTCCACGGCCTCCAGCAGCGTAATCTGATCGCCCTCGGCCTGACGGAGCATGATTTTCATCCAGTTCCGGATGAGGGCGTTGTCGTCAGCTATCAGTATGGTCATAGACCATGGCGCCTCCTTGTGCTTGGAATTTGGGGATGGTTACGGTGACGGCGGTGCCTGCGCCGGGTGCGCTTTCGGTGCGCAGGCCGAATTCCGGCCCGAAGGCCAGCTGCAGCCGTTCCTGGACGTTGGAGATGCCCAGGCCCGTATGGGGCAGACTGCCGTCCTCCGGGGCTTGCCGGGGGGCGTCGGGATCGAAGCCGCAGCCGTTGTCGCGAATGGTGATTTCCACGCGGCTGCCCAGGTCGCGGGCGCTGATCTGCAGGGAACAGTCCTCCTGTCCGCCGGCAAAGCCGTGGATAAAGGCGTTTTCCGCAATGGGCTGCAGGGTGAGCTTGCAGATTTTGCAGCCGCGGACGCTGTCGTCCACCTGGAATTCCACATGCAGCGCACGGCTGAAGGAGATGCGCTGGAGGGCGATGTAGTCCTGCAGCAGCTTCAGCTCCTGGCCCACGGTGGAGAATTCGTGGGGATTGGAGAGGGTGCCCCGCAGGATGCTGATCAGGGCGATCAGAGCCTGATCGGCTGCCTCATTCTGCTTGGAAAAGACCAGAAACCGGATGGAGGCCAGGGAGTTATAGATAAAGTGGGGATTGATCTGGGCCTGCAGGGCGTGCATTTCGGCCCGGTGCTGGGACTGCTGGGCCTCCATCAGACCGGCCAGCACTTCCCGCAGACGCCGGAGCATCTCGTTGTACTGCTCGGACAGCTGGCCGATCTCGTCGGAGGAGGTCACCGGCACCATGGTGTCCAGATTGCCCTGCTTGACCAGATCAATGTTGGCCTGCAGCTCGTGGATGGGACGGACAAAATTCCGGGGAACAATCCAGGTGGCCGCCAGGGCCAGAAGCACATACAGAACCAGAACGCCCAGGAAGACCAGCGTGGTCTGCCGGTAGGCGGAGCGCAGCGCGTTCAGGTCGCTGGCTACAACCAGCTGCAGGCCGGCGGTTTTGATGGTATAAAAGGAGACCAGCTGCGGCACACCGTCGGCGCTGTCCCGGAAGGTGCCGGAATACAGAGGCAGAATCTGGGAGGGAATATCGTAGGAAACGCCCTGATTGTCCACGCAGGAGATGATGTTGCCGTCGCTGTCAATCAGGTAGGCATTCTGCACATCAGACAGGTAGCCGGAGTAGATCTTCCGCAGCTCATGCTCTTTGACGGAAATCAGCAGGGCGCCCACCTGCTGCCAGGTACTCCGGTCGTGGAGGGGGCGGTAGGCATAGAGCATATCCGGCGCCACGGTGCCGGGCTCAAAGCTGTGGGGTGCGAACCAGGACAGGTTGCCGGGGCGCCGGACCAGACCCTCCAGCTGCCCGGAATCGGGGCGCAGAAGCCCGTCGTTGTGGGTGATGCAGGTTCCCTCCCGGTCCAGAATGGCAATGTCCACATTGATGGTTCCGAGCCCCGAGCTGAAAACCCGCTCCAGCCGGTCCAGCTGGTTGTGCAGATCCACGCTGTAGTCGGAGGTATCGGAGGAGAGACAGGAGATCAGTTCGTCATCCAGATAGTACAGGTTGCTGATGGACTGGATGCTGCGCAGCTCCTGGCTGATCCGGTCGGCCAGCTGCAGCACGCTGGTTTCCTGAGACCGCACCATAAACTGCTCGGAATTGCGCTGCTGCAGCGCAAACAGCAGAATACCGAACACGATGATGGGAATGACAAAAATCAGGATAAAATAGACCACCAGCTTCGTGCGCAGATTGAAATGACGACGATTCAATCAGAAAGCCCCCTTTTTTCGGTAAAAATACTATAGCATTTCATTGTGCAATAAGTCAATAACAGCTAAATATTTTACCAAGAATCCAAAGAAATTGACGGCTTCTGCCGGGGGAGATAAATTTTTTGCTAATTTCGCGCCGCCGGTTGATATAGAATCCTGCGGCAGGTTCGGTATAATGAGGCCATGGAAACAAAAAAACAAGAAAAGGAGACATCATCATGAAAAAACTGCTTGCGATCCTGCTGGCGGTGCTGGTGGTGGTCGGCGTGGCCGGCTGTTCCGCTTCTACTGCCAAAGAAACCGAAAACAAGGAAACCACTTCCCAGCCCGCAGCCGAGGCTTCCGGCGAAGCCATTAAGATCGGCCTCTACGGCACCATCACCGGCACCAACGCACTGGCCGGCGAAATGCTGGAAAAGGGCGCGACCCTGGCCATCGAAGAGATCAACGCCGAGGGCGGCGTCAACGGCCGGCCCCTGGAACTGGTTGTCTATGATGACAAGTCCTCTCCCGAAGGCGCTGTCAAGGCTGTGACCCGTCTGGTTGAGGTTGACCAGGTCATCGCCATGGTCGGCTCCAACTCCTCCCCCAACATCCTGGCCGGTGCTGACATCACCGAAGAGGCCGGCGTGATCCAGGTCGGCGCCGGTACCAGCCCCTCCTACACCAATGCCGGCTTCAACTACATCTTCCGCGGCACCGCCAATGCCAACCTGCCCAACAAGGCCTTCGTTGACGCCATGGTCACCAACGGCGCCTCCCAGATCGCCATCGTGAACGTCGCCACCGAGTACGGCACCTCCGGCGTGGCTTCCGTGAAGGAACTGCTGCCCTCCTCCATGAGCATTGTCTGCGAAGAGCAGTATCAGGCCACTGACACGGACTTCACCGGCCAGATCGCCAAGGTCACCGCTTCCGGCGCTGACTCCGTGGTTCTGTACGGCACCACCGCCGACTCCGCTCTGATGATTAAGCAGCTGCGCGCTGCCGGCTTCACCGGCTACATCTACGGGCCCGAGGGTCTGGGCGTTCCCGATATCATCAACGTGGCCGGCGACGCCGCCAACGACGTGATCTTCGGCTCCGGCGCCGTGATCCCCGCCAGCATCGAGGATGCCGCCAATGATGTGGAAAAGGCCATGCTGACCGCCTTTGTGGAAAAGTACGGCGAGATGCCCGTCTCCGACGTTGTCTACCGCGGCTATGACGCTGCCAAGCTGATCGCTGAGGCTCTGCGCAACGCTTCCGACATCAACGATCCCGACTCCATCCGTGAGGCTTTCCTGGGCATCACCGCTTTCGAGGGTATTGCAGGCACCTATAACTTCTCCGATGGCTCCGGCGACGGTCTGAGCACCGCCCGTGTCTACATCGTGAAGGACGGCAAGAACACCCTGTTTGAGGGCTGATCCGAACCAGGCCCCAAAGCAACCGATTGAACCGCAGGGAGGGGCGAAAACGACACGCCCCTCCCTGCTTTTACTGAAATATGCTTATCGGCATAAGTCAGCAAACCGAGAAATTGGGATTTATCTTTGAATTGACAATTGATAATTGACAATTGACAATGGAGGTATCCGCTTCGCGGATGATTTGAAATGGTGCAGAGCACCCCCTCGTGCCCCCTCTACAGGGGGCTGTCAGCGAAGCTGACTGGGGGTTGTATCGACAAGCAGTTTTACCGAACGAACGAAACAATTGCTAATTTGCAGCAACCCCCAGCCTCCGCTGCGCTCCGGCAGCCCCCTGTGGAGGGGGCACGAGGGGTGCATGCGCAAATCCCAATTTTCTGATTTGCTGAGAAAACACGATAAGCATATACTGAAATAACCGTTGTAAAGGAGTACTTGCTGTATGCTGATACTGATTATTGGCGCATTGA
>JAEDJR010000108.1 GCA_016296235.1 Oscillospiraceae bacterium | reverse complement strand
CAGCGGATACCTCCATTGTCAATTGTCAATTATCAATTGTCAATTCAAAGCCAAATCCCAATTTTCCGGTCCGTTTCACTGATGCAAGAACAGCCGCCGCGGTTTGAACCGCGGCGGCTGTAACCGTCTTATGAACAGCTTGTCTTTACGGCCAGTAATCCTCATCGGGCCAGGGGGTCTCCGGGTCCTCGGGCCAGGGCGTTTCGGGGTCCGGCAGCTCCGGCGCCGCAGGGCCTACCACATAGATGTTGGGCCGGCTCTTGTAGGTGCTGGTGATGGTCTTTTCCTTCAGCAGCTTGCCGTTTCCGTCGTAGACCTTCTGATACGCCTCGACCTTGGCGCCCGTATAGGCGCTCTGCTTCAGGGCGCGGTAGCCCACGGGCTGGGTCTCGTCCACTTCCTCCACGTCGTCGGAGGTGAAGGTCTCCAGCACCTTGTTGGTCATCTCCACATAGTTGTCGTTTTCCTTCACGCCCCAGAAGGTGATGTTCACATAGCCGCCGTCCACATTGGCCTGGATCTTGATGGGGTTCTCCCGGTTGTTGCGGAATTTGTAGTCCAGGCCGGAGTCCCAGTACACCGTGGCGTCCATGCCCAGGGGAACGTAGGTCACCTGGTACATATGAGGCTCCCGCATGACCTGCTCCAGATCCATGTAGAGGGTGGTATAGTAGATGGTGGAGGCCACCTGGCAGATGCCGCCGCCCACGCCGTCCACGCTTTCTCCGTCGCCGCCGTAGATGGTGGCGGGCTTATAGCCCTTCTCCGCCGTCCGCTCTCCCACGGTATCGTTGAAGGAGAACACCTCGCCGGGGTTGATGATCGTGCCGTTGATGGCCTCGCAGGCCAGGCGCAGGTTCTCCGTGCGGTTGGCGTTGTTCACATAGGGGCTGGAGCGGCTCTCCAGCTTGTCACCGAACATCCGGGCGTTCAGGGTCTCCGCGTCCAGCTCCGGCTTGATTTCCTCCAGAAGGATGGTCATCTGGCTGCCGTATTCCGCCGCCGCCAGACGGTCCTGGGCGGCTTCCAGGTCAAACTGGAACCCGCTGACGCCCTCGAGAATTTCGTGGGCCTCCTCATCATAGCGGGCGTCCTGCACCTCGGTGGTCAGGGCGCTGTGGTACTGCGCCAGCTCCGCCTCCACATAGGGAATCTCCACATAGTCCCACTCCAGAGGCGTGAAATCGCCGCTCTGGAAGGCGCTGTATACCGCCTCGTACAGGCCCTCCTCGTCCAGGAACCGGCCCGGCATCCCCTTGGTCACCACGATGGACTTCCCGTCCGTGCTGACCTCGGCCCTGGAATTGCGGGCCTCCTGGCGGGAGTTCTTGGCGGTCTGGGCGATCAGCGTGCGGATATACTCCGTGTCCAGCTCCAGAGCCGTCTCCAGCTCCACGTTGTGGGGCCGGTTTTTGCTGCTGACATAGTTGAGAACCGCCTTGATCGGGCCGTCGGACCGGCCGTAGGCCAGGGCCTCCGCCATGGCGGCTTCGCCGTCCAGGGCCACGTTGGTCTGCTCCGGGTCAAAGGCCAGGGTTTGGTCCGGCAGGCGCACCTCCAGGGTGTTGGAGGCGTAGGCATCGGCCACGGCCTGCTCCACCTCGCCACGGGCAGCCGCCAGAGTCAGACCGCCCACCTCCACGCCGGCAATCCGGACGTTGGGATAGATGGTATCGCCCTTCACCAGCAGCACGCCCCAGGCGTACAGACCGCCGAAGGCCGTCAGAATCAGAACCAGGCCCACAATCAGGGCTGCGATGCCGCCCCGTCCGCCGCGGGCCGTTTTGACATTGGATTTCCGCACCGCCTTATGGGCGGCGGAAGTCCGCGTTTTTTCATATTTCCCTTTTTTTGCCATATATGTACTCCTTGCTTGGATACTGCTCCGAAATCCCATCCATCATACGCCCGTTCGGCGGAAAATGCAACTGCAAACTGCCGCGGGGTCAGCCGCTGCTCAGGTCGCCGTCGCCGGAGACGGGGATGGGGTCACCCAGGAAGGTGGGAAGGGGCTGGAACAGACAATAGAAAAAGTCTTTATTGCGGGCCAGAATCTCCCGCAGGTCCCGCAGCAGCTGGCCCCCGTAGGCCACGTCCTCCGCCGCCACGCCCCAGGCGTCCAGACCCAACGCCCGGGCGTCGTAGACGGCCCGGTACAGGTGGTAGCGCTGGGAGACGATGATGACCTTGTTGGCGCAGAAGATGTCCCTGGCCCGGTACATGCTCTCATAGGTGGAGAAGCCGGCGTGATCCTGGAACACATCCCGGGAGGGCACGCCCCGGTCCAGGGCGTAGTCCTTCATGGCGTTGACCTCGTCATAGTCCGTCCGGCTGTGGTCGCCGCTCATGAGCAGCTTGGGGGCGGCCCCGGACTCGTAGAGCTGCAGGCCCATGTCCAGCCGGTCCCGGAGCATCAGGGAGGGGGAACCGTCGGGCCGGACGCCGCAGCCCAGAACCAGGATGCAGTCCGCGCCCTCCAGCTGCACCGCCTGCTCCGGCGTCAGCAAAAAAGCCCCGGCGCGGTGCTTGACCGCACCGTTGACCGCCAGAGCTGCTGCCGCGCCCAACAGGCAGAGAATGCCGAAGGCCGCGATGATACGCAGAAATACCTGTTTTTTCTTCATACCGTCACCAGAACTGCTTCTGCATCCGGTACAGGCACACGCCGAACCAGATCACAACGGCGAAGGGCAGCAGGAAATTCACCAGTTCGATCACCAGCAGCCGCAGCAGGGGGGACAGGCCATCGGCCAGGGAGACCACCAGATTCAGCTGGGCGTCCACCAGACCGAAGACGCCGAACAGGATAATCAGAATGGAGAACACCAGCAGCCGCGGCTGGATGTAGTCGCGGAACTGCTCGGGATCCAGGCAGGTGTCCATGGTGCGGTCCTTGGGCAGGATGATGCTGTTGGCGGGAATTTCGCCGGTGCGGTGGATCCGCAGCCAGACATACAGGCAGTAAATGCCGCAGCCCAGCATAATGAGGCTGAAAATGTTATTCATGCTGTCCATGAGAATCCTCCTGATGTTCATATTTGCCGCGCAGGCGCTTGCGCAGGTCGTTCAGCAGCACCAGCCCCACGGCCAAGAATATCACGGCGCCCAAAATGCTGACGCAGCCGCTGACAATCTGACCGGCGCGCAGCTGCAGAATGCTGCCCCGGATCAGCGTGACGGCCAGAAACAGCAGGGCGGCGGCCAATACCGCCGGCAGCGCCGCGGCCCGCCTGGCGTCCGGGCTTTTTTTCTCTTTCACGCGGGTTCGCCTCCATTTGCGGGTTTCTGTATGTATTGTACAATGGTTTCCCCGGAAAAGAAAGACAAAGGGTAAAAATTTATAGAAATTTTACAGGTTGTGGCAGCGGAAGTACTCGATCATCTCGCCGGTGAGGCTGATGGCGGAGTGGTCGCCGGGCAGCTCCTCCCGGCGGAACCACCGGGCCTCGGAAAGCTCGTCCTCCTCCACGGTGATCTTGTCGGGGCCGTCCAGCTGGGCGAAGAAGCCCATCAGCAGGGAATCGGTGAACACCCAGGGCTGGGACTTGTAGAACCGCAGGTTTTTGACCTCCAGCCCCACTTCCTCCCGTACCTCCCGGCGGACCGTGTCCTCGATGGATTCGCCGATTTCGTTGAACCCGGCAATCAGGGCGTATTTGGAGAAGGCCCGGCCCCGGTAGCGGGTCAGCACCAGCCGGTCGCCGTCGTAGACCGCCGCGATGACCGCCGGGCAGATTTTGGGATACACCGTATTGCCGCACCGGGGGCAGACCAGGCTGCGTTCCGTGCTGCCGGGGGCCATCTCCTCTCCGCAGCGGCCGCAGAAGCGGTTGTTCCCGTACCAGCGCCAAAGACTCTCTCCCGCCGCCATGGCGAAGAGCTGCCGGTCCGGCCGGCAGTCCCGCAGACTACGGGTGGGGAGCCACTCCCAGCCGTCCACGGCCCGGGGCGGCGGCCCCTGGTGGAGAAAATAGCCGGTTTCGTCGATGCGGAACAGGTACCTGGCCCCGGCAAAGGCCGGTCCCAGCCCGGCCAGGGTGGGCAGAACCAGCGCCTGCCCCTCCAACCGGCACAGAAGCCCCCGGTCCGAGAAGCACAGGATCACATCCTCCGCTTCTGCCGGCCGGCAGGAAAACTCGTTGTGATATACATGGGGGTAAATGTCCTGAAACATGGTTTGACCTCCGATTTCTGTCAGGCGTCAGACGCTCTGGCCGTGACTTCGCCGGTGATGCCGTTGATGTCGAAGCTGCCGGTGTCGGTTTCCAGCCGCCAGATGGGCGTCAGGTGAACGGACGCGCCGGCGGTCTCCGAGCGGACGTAGCCCTGGGTCATGCCGGTGACGGCGCTGCCCACCCAGCCCAGGTCGATGCGGGCCGACAGGAACGCCACCAGGGCGTCGGCAGCGGAAATGCAGGGCTGGTCGCTGATGCGGGTCAGGGTGCCGGCGCCGGTGTAGAACACGCCCTCCAGCTGCACCAGGCGGTCGTTGGCGTAGGTCAGGGTCAGGCCCTGGGAGAACACCGGAACCCCCAGCACGGTCTGGGCGGCAGTCAGGGTGTAGAAGCCGGCCCGCAGCCGCTGGGGACCGGTCAGACTGCTGTACTGGAAGCCCATGGCCCGGAGGGTTTTCCCGGCGTCCTTGGCCAGGTCCCGCACCTCGGGGCGGCCCTCCAGGGAGGCCCGGAAGGCGCCGCTGCGGCTGATGACGCACTGGCCGCTGCCGGAGCGGTAGACGCTCTGGAACCGGCTGGAATTGTCCAGGGTCAGCTCCTGGCCCAGGAGGGCGGCAGCGGCGGCTGCTGCGGCGTCCGGATCCTCGGCCAGTTCCAGGGCGTAGATGGTCACGGTGTCCGGCACCACGCCGGGGTCCAGGGACACCTGCTGCCCGGCGTAGAGGTCGCACAGAGACTGCCGCAGTGCGGCGTCCTCCCGGGACTGGCTCAGCCGGTCGGGAACCAGCAGAGCCAGCAGGGCCAGGTTCGCCAACAGCAGAACCAGCAGCACGAGATTTTTCAGCTTGGAAACAGGCAAGGAAAACACCTCCCGGATGGGATCAATGCAAAATGATGAATGCAGAATGCAGAATAGAGGTGTCCGCTGCGCGGACGGATTTAAGATATCGAAAATGTCCTCGTGCCCCCTATACAGGGGGCTGCTGAGCGAAGCGAAGCTGGGGGTTGTATCGATACGCAATTTTACCGATAGAACGGAACAGCAGGAAGATAGAAACAACCCCCCGCCTCACTCCGTTCGGCACCCCCCTGTGGAGGGGGGACGAGGAGGTGCGTTGTCTGATGGATGCTTCACTTCTTCCACCCGGCGTCCAGGGACTGGTCGGCGGTGATGCGGTACTGCAGGGTCAGGACGCCGCCCCTGGGCAGGACAGCCACGGCCTGGGCTGCAGGCAGGGGATACAGCTCGCCCTCCGTGAGACGGAACACAGCGGCGTGTACCTCCATCTGGGTCACGGAGCGGTCGGAAAAGGTCACCCGGGCGCCGTAGCCCTGGGACAGGGCCACGGGAATGCCGGAGACGTAATAGTCAAATGTGCAGACGGTTTCTCCGTCCTGGCTGGAGAAGCCGGAGAGATACATGCGGCTGACGCCGCCGTCCAGGGTCAGCTCCACCAGCTGTCGGGCAGTCTCCGTCAGCACGTTGGCCTCGGCACTGGGGGCGGTGAAGCGGTTTTCCGCCGAAGAGGTCAGGAGAACGGAGCCGTCGGGGGAGATCTCCAGGGCACAGTTGGCCTCGCTGAAATGCACCACGCCCCGGCTGTCGGTATAGCGGGTTTCGCCGTAGGGGTTGAAGTCCAGAGACGTGGCCAGGTCGTCCACATAGCGGCTGCGGACGGGACTGGAGGCCGTTCCGGCCGGGACGGTCAGGGCGCCGCCGGGAATCAGGGTGAGGGGCTCCAGGTTCAGGCCCGCTTCGTAGGCGAACAGGGAGCCGTCGGGCCGGAACTGCTCCAGTAGCGGCTCCAGCAGCTCCTGCTGCAGGGCTGTGGAGGCCCGGAACGCGCCGTCCCCCAGCAGATACAGGGCCACGCCGCCGTCCTCCAGGGACAGAATGCAGCTGTAGCAGTCGGGCGCCTCCAGCTCCGTTCCGGCGTCCAGCCAGGAGGCCAGCAGCGCCGCCGGCAGGGTGCAGCTGTAGCGGAAGCACACGCTGCGGCCGGACAGGGCCGCTTGCACCCGGGCGTCGTCCACCGGCGAAAAATCCTCCGCCGTGTCCAGGGCCTGGCCCAGCAGGCCGCCGAAGGTCTCAAAGGCGGCGTCCAGAGCGTCAAAATCCCAGATGGCCGTGCCCCGGCCGGCGGAATTCTGCACGGAAATCATCACCGGCTGGGCCGCATCCATCACCGGCGCGGCCGTTTCCACATAGGCCAGCTCCGCCTGGGGCAGGCCCAGAACGGGGGCAAAGGGCTGCATCAGCCGGGAGAGCAGGTGGTTTTGGCGGATGGTTTCCGCAGGCAGCGCCGCCGCAGCCAGCAGCAGCAGACTGCAGACCAGGAACAGTATCAAGACGTCTTTTCCAAGCTCCCAAAGCCGGCGTTTCATGGACAAACCTCCTTTCAGACACATACCGGAGAACCTCGTCCCCCCTCCACAGGGGG
>JAEDJR010000107.1 GCA_016296235.1 Oscillospiraceae bacterium | reverse complement strand
GGCCACCCCTGCGGCATCTCCATTTTCGTAAACTCTCACAAATCCGGGCCTGCACTTTCTATCTCTTCGTCAAAAAAGAAAATCCGGCGGCAAAGGCGTTGACTTTGCCGCCGCGGTATTTGATAATATACACAATATACAAAAACCGCCAAGGAGGAATGCCCGATGATAAACATTCTGCCCGAACCGAAACTGCTCCGCGAAAGCGGCGGCTTCACTGCGCCCATTTCCGGCTTCCGGGTCTGCGACGAAGAAGCGCGTGAGCTGGCCCGCCTGCGGTTCTGGAACCATCCCGAAATTGCCTTTTCCGCCGACGAGGGCCTCCCTCTGACCGTCGTGTCCAGTCTGGACGGCGTGGACTGTGAACGCCGGGATCTGCTGCTGGATCAGGGCTATGCCCTGGACGTGGCCGCCGACGGCGTGACCCTGCGCCATGAGGGCCGGGTCGGTCTGATCAACGGCCTGACCACCCTGAAGCTGCTGCTGGAGGACGGCCGCCTGCCCCTGTGCTCCATTGTGGACTGGCCCTCCCTGCCGGTGCGGGCCATCGCCCAGACCTTCTCCTGGTACGCCGGCTACGGCCGTCTGGGCTTTGACAGCCAGCTCTGGGGCTACGACGAGTGGGCCGAGTACCTCAACATCTGCCTGGACAACAAAATCAACCAGTTCAACCTGGTCATGTACGGCTACTGGCCCTTCGACCTGCCGGGTCACCCCGAAACCGTGTTCCGGGACGTGCCGGTGAAGATCTGGAACGCCGAAAACCGCCGCTGGCTCACGGTGCGCTACACCCACCCCAACCTGGAAGAGCCGTTCCTGGACCGCTTCATTCAGCTGGCCCACAAGTTCTGCGTGAAAATCTTCGCCTATGTGGGCCTCAACTCCTACAACGGCGCCTACACCATCAAGCACCCCGAGGCCCGGATGAAGCCCCCGGCCACCCAGGGCTTCCTCAACGATTTCGACTCCCTGTGCCTGAGCTATCCCGGCACCCATGATTACATCATCGAATCCATGGAGCACATCGCCCGCCTGGGCTTCGACGGCTACACCCTGGAGGAGAGCGAGGAGGGCTTCTGGTTCTGCGAGTGCGAGGGCTGCCGCAAGCGCTGGCACGCCATCTCCAAGACCCCCGGCGAGGCCAAGCACAAGGCCAATATGTGGCTGCTCAACGACATCTGGAACGCCGTCAAGGCCATCAATCCCGACATCGTCATCGGCATCCGGGCCTTCCGCCAGCCGCCTCTGGAAAAGGATCCGGAATTCCTGCGGGAGTGCGTGGAGACCATGCCCAAGGGCATCAAGCTGTTCTGGGCCCCGGGCCTGTACGTCCCCGAAGGCGAGTTCGACAAATGGTGCGACGCCTTCGGCAAGGACAACATCTGGGGCCGCGACTCCGAGGCCAACTCCATCACCTCCACCATGGGCCGTCTCTACCGGACCTTCCAGAGCAACATGCTCCGCTACGAGGACGAGGCCAACGAGCAGACCATCGAGACCGATATCCGCCAGCACCGGGGCAGCGTCCAGCGGGGAGTCCACGGCATCAACGGCTTTATGTTCGAGTGGTATGGCCTGCCCATGCACCTGTTCGCCCACGGCAACTTTGGCTGGGGCTCCCGGATGTCCAACGAGGAGTTCTATGCCCGGGCGGCGGAGCTGAACTTCGGCAAGCTGGGCGGCGACGTGCTGTGGGTCATGGAGAACATGCTGACCATCCACGAGAGCCAGCTGCCGCTCTACACCACGGCCTTCCCCTTCCAGAAGAACAAGGTGCAGCCCCAGGACGTGCCTGCCATCGAGGCCGCCAAGGCCCGGCACCCCCGGATGCTGGAGACCATCCACAGGCTCCAGCGGGCCGCCTGGGACGATCCGGTTCTGCGGCCCTGGCTGCCCCACTTCGACAAGTGGGAGAACGCCGAGCGCCGCAACATCGTGATCTACGACATGGCTCTGGCCGGCCTGCGCTATGAAGCCGAGACCGATCCTGTGAAGAAGGACGCCATCCTCGATGAAATTCTCGACCTCAACGAGCGGGATTTCGCCATCGCCAAGGAGATGTTCTTCGACATCAACCCCGTGGGCGAAACCGGTGTCAAGAGCTGCATGTTCCCCTACCACGAGATGAAGCGCCTGATTCACAACATCCGCCATCCCGAGGCCCCCGACAACGCCATCATCTGCTCCGGCGTGGAAGCCCTGGGCTGGCTGTGGCTGTAAGGAAAGGCAGGCTCTGTCCGTCAAAACTGCGCAAAAGCCTCCCGATTGAGGCGGTGTTCTTAAGACAGTAAAACAGTCAAAAGGCGTGACGGAGTGGTCACGCCTTTTGACATGAGCGGATCGCTGCTTGTTCGGAGCGAAGTGATGTAAAACGCCCCAGGCTTTTGAAGGTACCCGAGGCGTTTTGTATCGCAGATATTTTCTATTTTATGGGCGTACATAGATTTGCGTATCCGACAGAATCAACATGAATGCATACTTCCATATAGGTAGCATTGTCTTTCTCATAGACGTATTCAAAACAGGATACGGATTCTCCGCTCCCATTTTCTTTGAATCCATTTGCCTTTAAGTATTCCAAAACCTTTTTATACGCAGTTGGAATATATTCAAATGCTCTTGAAAACGGGTCGCGAATCGTTATGCAAGCGTAATTTGCTGCTCCTTGACTTGCGATTTCCACACCGCCGCATTTTGGTTCAAATCCATCCGGCAATATATAAGCCGCCACATAGCCTCTTAATCCAAATCGATTCTGCTGTTCCGCCGACACGAAAGGAAAATCCCATCCAATCCGTTTCGGTTTATAATCCGTAATTGCATTTAATCCACTCGATTCGGCCCATCGATCCATATAAGCTTGTACATCATGTTCCGGATTCGGAGAAATGATAACATATCGACCCATGCGAAATCCGGGAATCTCTTTCACTATTACATCGGAATAAATGTCCTTACGTTTCCCCATGTCTTCTTTCAATAGTTCATCAACCTTGCAATGAAATATATTTCCTATTTCGATCAGTTTGGGTATTTCAGGATAGACCTGGTTCGTTTCCCATTTAGAAATAGTTTGTCTGGAAACAGAGAGTCTTTCTGCAAGTTCCTCTTGTGTAATGTCATTTACCTTTCGCAAATACTGTATATTATCTCCTAATGTCATGCTTTACACCTCCTGTTTCGAATCATAGCAAGAATGCACAAATCATGCAACCAACTTCGTGTTGCTGTTATAGCAGCCCTTGCAACCAACAGTTGCATGCTATTTTTTATTGCCTTATATCATACACCAGAAAAATCCGATTTGCAGGTCTTTTTTGTTCGATTTTATCACATAACAGAAGAACAGCCACAGAAAACTGTGGCTGTACCTTTGCGCATCATACGGTTAGCCGGAAAGAGGTTTCCGCTTCGCGGATGATTTGAAATGATACGTCGCCCCTCGTGCCCCCTCTACAGGGGGCACGAGGGGGCTTGGCGATTATACCTCGTCAAAATCCGCGTCCATGGCGTCGTCGTCGTTGGCTGCGCTGTCCTGGGCGGTGTAGTCGGCGCGGTACTGGGCATTGGGATCCACGGTGCAGCCCACCTCGTTCATGATCCGCTCCAGTTCATCGGCGGCTTCGTTCATGGCGGCGGGATTTTTGGACTTGACTGCCTGACGGGCGGCTTTCACGCCTTCGGCCAGCCGCTGTTTGGCGGGTTTGTCCACCTTGGCGGAGGCGGCCTGGTACATGAGCTGCTCGCAGCGGTCCTTGGCCGTGGCCTCGGCCTTCATGCGGGCGTCTTCCTGGGCGTATTGCTGGGCCTCCCGAACGGCCCGGTCGATCTCCGCCTGGCTCATGTTGGAGGTGGCGGTGATGGTGATATCCTGGGCCCGGCCGGTGCCCAGATCCTTGGCCGAGACGTTGACGATGCCGTTGGCGTCGATGGCAAAGGTGACCTCAATCTGCGGCACGCCCCGCATGGCCCGGCGGATGCCGGTCAGCTGGAAACGGCCCAGCTCCTTGTTCTGCTTGGCCATGGGCCGTTCGCCCTGGAGCACATGGACGTCCACGGAGGTCTGGAAGTTGGCGGCGGTGGTGAAAATCTGGCTCTTGCGGATGGGCAGGGTGGTATTGCGCTCGATGACCCGGGTGCAGACGCCGCCCACGGTCTCAATGCCCAGGGACAGGGGCGTCACGTCCAGCAGCAGCAGGCCCGTCACGGCGCCGGAGAGCACGCCGCCCTGGAGGCAGGCGCCCATGGCCACGCATTCGTCGGGGTTGATGCCCTTGAAGGGCAGACGGCCGGTGATGGTCTGCACCAGCTCCTGCACGGCGGGAATCCGGCTGGAGCCGCCCACCATCAGCACCTTGCTGATCTGGCTGATGGGCACGCCGGAATCGTTGATGGCCTGATCCACGGGCCCCCGGGTGGCCTGCACCAGATGGCTGGTCAGTTCATTGAACTTGGCCCGGGTCAGGGTGGTTTCCAGATGTAGGGGGCCGTCCCGTCCCACGGCGATATAGGGCAGAGAAATGGAGGTCTGGGTCATGGAGGACAGCTCGATTTTTGCCTTTTCGGCGGCCTCCCGGATGCGCTGCATGGCGGCGGGATCCCGGCTCAGATCCAGCCGGTTCTCCCGGCGGAATTCCTTAATGAGATAGTCGGCGACGCACTGGTCAAAATCGTCGCCGCCCAGGTGGTTGTTGCCGGCGGTGGCCAGAACCTCGATGACGCCGGAGGATATCTCCAGAATGGACACGTCGAAGGTGCCGCCGCCCAGGTCGTAGACCATGATCTTCTGGCTTTCTTCCTTATCCACGCCGTAGGCCAGGGCCGCGGCGGTGGGTTCGTTGATGATTCGCTTCACGTCCAGGCCGGCGATCCTGCCGGCGTCCTTGGTGGCCTGACGCTGGGCGTCGGTGAAGTAAGCCGGGACGGTGATGACGGCTTCGGTGACGGGGCCGCCCAGATAGCTTTCCGCGTCAGCCTTCAGCTTCTGCAAAATCATGGCGGAGATTTCCTGGGGCGTGTACTTTTTTCCGTCGATGGAAACCTTATAGTCGCTGCCCATCTCCCGCTTGATGGAGGAGATGGTGCGGTCGTGATTGGTGACGGCCTGGCGCTTGGCGATCTGACCCACCATGCGCTCGCCGGTTTTGGAGAAGGCCACCACGGAGGGGGTGGTCCGGCCGCCCTCTGCGTTGGGAATGACCACAGGCTCGCCGCCTTCCATGACGCAGACACAGCTGTTGGTGGTGCCAAGGTCGATGCCGATGATTCTGGACATAGTGCAATTACTCCTTTGCTGCCGCTGAATATGGTATCGCGATATCGGATCGTATCGTATCGTGCGTATCGTGTAGGGCGGGGGCAAGCCCTCGCCCTACATTATTCGCAGTTTGCCACGACGACTCTCGCGTGGCGGATGACTTCGTCATCCATGGTGAACCCCACCCGGAGAACCTCCACGATTTCCTCCTGCCGGTAGCGGGGGTCGGTGATGTGCTCCACGGCTTCATGGTAGGTGGGATTGAAAATTTTGCCCTTGGAATCCATGGGCCGGACGCCCAGAGAGGCCAGGGTGTCCAGCAGGCTCTTATAAATCAGCTCCACGCCCTTGTAAAAGGCGGGATCGCTGCAGCTGCAGGCCAGGGCCCGCTGCAGATCGTCATAGAGGGGCAGAAACGCAGCGGCGGTCTGCCGGGCGGAACGGGTCTGGGCCGTCTCCAGCTCCTGGGAAGTCCGGCGGCGGTAGTTCTGATATTCCGCATTGAGGGCCTCCCAGCGCAGATCGGCCTGGGGCTCCGGCGGTTTTTTGAAAAACAGTCCCATACTGTCACCTCCATCCGCCCGGGACGGGCTGGCTGCTGTCGTACTGCGCCCAGGGGCCCTGCGCCTGCTCGCCATAGGTTGACTGCCGGTAATCGTCGTAATAGGCGTCAAAGTTCTGATGATAGGACAGGCTCCGGGCCATGCAGCTCATCAGGTTAATCAGCAGGTAGACCAGAATGATGGTCCGCAGCAGACTGAAGGGGCGGACCCGGTGATAGGTGTAGTGGGTCTGGCTCTGGTTTTGGAACTCCCGGAAGAACGCTTCAAAGGGGTCTCCGGACCAATCGGCCTGGTCTTGTTCCGTTTGTGAGCTGCTGCGGCCATAAAAGTCTCCGTAGGGGTTCCCGTAGGGAGAGTAGCCCTGGGGCCCGGCGGACTGCCGGTAGGCCTGGGGGTTCTTGATCTGGTCATAGGCCTGGTTGACCTCGTTCATTTTCCGGGCAGCAGTGGGGTCGCCGGGATTGAGATCGGGGTGATATTGTTTGGCCAGCTTGCGGTATGCGGCTTTGATTTCATCGTCCGAGGCGTTTCTGGAAACGCCCAGAACTTCATAGGGGTCTCGTGCCATCCAAATCCCTCGCTTCTGCGAGATTCTGTGATAATATTTATTTTACATGAGTTTTTCCGGAATGTGTGAAGCAATTGCGAACAAATTCAAAAATTTTTCAAAAAAGACAATGCGCATTGCCGGAAACACGAATTTGTACTACAATAAAGCTACATGCTTATCAGTATCAGTCAGCAAACCGAGAAACTGGGATTTGCAGAGCAGTTGCGGTTTGCAGAAGGCCAATGCCTCCCCTACAATAGGGGAGGTGCTGAGCGCCAGCGAAGCGGAGGGGCCCG
>JAEDJR010000106.1 GCA_016296235.1 Oscillospiraceae bacterium | reverse complement strand
GTACCCCCATGGCCGAACTGACGCCCATGATGCAGCAATATATGGAAATGAAGGCCCGCAATCCCGGGTGTCTGCTGTTCTTCCGCCTGGGGGACTTCTATGAGATGTTCCAGGAGGACGCGAAAATCGCCTCCCGGGAGCTGGATCTGACCCTGACCACCCGGGACCGGAGCAAGGAAAAAGAGGATCAGGTGCCCATGTGCGGCGTGCCCTACCACTCCTCCGAGGCCTACATCGCCCGGCTGGTGGCCAAGGGCTACAAGGTGGCCATCTGCGAGCAGATGGAGGATCCGGCCACGGCCAAGGGTCTGGTGAAGCGGGACATCATCCGCATCGTCACCCCCGGCACCGTCACCGAAAGCTCCATGCTCGACGAGAGCAAAAACAACTATTTCGGCTCCGTCTACGGGGAACAGGGCCGGTACGGCCTGTGCTTCTGCGACGTGTCCACGGGCATGTTCTGCGCCACCTTCGCCGACAGCGGCGAAAAGCTGGTGGACGAAATCGGCCGGTTCCAGCCCTCGGAGCTGCTGGTGGGCGGCAACGCCCCGGAGGAGCCGGTGCTCAAGCAGGCCCTGCAGCTGCGGCTGCCCTGCTGCGTGGACACGGCCCCGCCCTACCGCTTCGAGCCGGAGACCTGCCGTCAGATCATGCAGGAGCAGTTCGGCGCCGTCCGGGAGGATCTGCACCCCTATGTGATCCAGGCCGCCGGTTCCCTGCTGTCCGTTCTGCGGGAGAACCAGAAATCCGACCTGCCCCATGTGCGGGAGCTGGACTACTACGTCTCCGGCAAGTTTATGGATCTGGACATGGCCGCCCGGCGGAATCTGGAGCTGACCCAGACCATGCGGGCCGGAGAAAAGCGGGGCAGCCTTCTGTGGGTTCTGGATCACACCAAAACCGCCATGGGCAGCCGCCTGCTGCGTTCCTGGCTGGAGAAGCCCCTGCTGAATCCCCAGCAGATCAACAAGCGCCTGGAGGCCGTGGAGGAGCTGGTCAACGCCACCGTGGCCCGGGAGGAGCTGATTTTACTTCTGCGGGAGGTCAGCGACCTGGAGCGGGTCATGGCCCGCATCGTCACCGGCACCTGCAACTGCCGGGATTTCCGCCAGCTGTCCGCCGGGGCGGAAAAGCTGCCCCAGATCAAGGAGGCCCTGGGCCACTGCCAGAGCGGCCTTCTGCAAATTCTATTCGAACAGCTGGACGACCTGGCCGACCTCAAGGCCGAGATCGACCGGGCCATCGTGGACGATCCCCCCTTCACCGTCCGGGAGGGCGGCATGATCCGCCCCGGCTACTCCGAGGAGATCGACCATCTGCACCACATCATGTCCGGCGGCAAGGATATGCTCACGGACATCGAGGCCCGGGAAAAGGAAAAAACCGGCATCAAGAACCTGCGGGTGGGCTACAACCGGGTCTTTGGATATTATATTGAGGTGGCCAAGGGCCAGGTGAGCCTGGTGCCCGACAGCTACATCCGCAAGCAGACCCTGGCCAACGGCGAGCGCTACATCACCCAGGAGCTCAAGGAGCTGGAAAACACCATCCTCACGGCCAAGGACCGGGTGGTGAGTCTGGAATACGAGGCCTTCTCCCGGCTGCGGGAGTACCTGGCGGGCCAGTCCGCCCGGGTTCAGGCGG
The DNA here is from genome assembly GCA_016296235.1 of Oscillospiraceae bacterium. GTDB lineage: Bacteria > Bacillota > Clostridia > Oscillospirales > Oscillospiraceae > Avoscillospira. The sequence goes on along the minus strand of JAEDJR010000106.1, from coordinate 5,104 downwards.
CGGCCTCCGCTGTGGCCTGCGCCGACGTGGTTGCCTGCTTCGCCGCCAACGCTGTGAAGCACAACTACTGCCGGCCGGAGGTGGATCTGTCCGGCAGCCTGGAGATCCGGGACGGCCGCCACCCCGTGGTGGAGCAGGTGCTCAAGGGCCAGATGTTCGTGCCCAACGACACCCGCCTGGGTCTGGACGGCTGCCAGGTGGCCATCATCACCGGCCCCAACATGGCCGGTAAGTCCACCTACATGCGCCAGGTGGCCCTCATCGTGCTTATGGCCCAGATGGGCAGCTTTGTCCCGGCCAAATCCGCCCGCATCGGCGTGGTGGACCGGCTGTTCACCCGCATCGGCGCCTCCGACGACCTGGCCTCGGGCCAGTCCACCTTCATGGTGGAGATGCAGGAGGTGGCCGACATCCTGAAATACGCCACCTCCCGGAGCCTGCTGATCCTGGACGAGATCGGCCGGGGCACCTCCACCTACGACGGCATGGCCATCGCCCGGGCCGTCCTGGAGTACGCCGCCGACCGGAAAACCCTGGGGGCCAAGACCCTCTTCGCCACCCACTACCACGAGCTGACCGCCATGGAGCAGACCCTGCCCGGGGTGAAAAACTTCAATATTTCCGTGAAAAAGCGGGGCAGCGACATGATTTTCCTGCGAAAAATCGTCCCCGGCGGCGCCGACCGGAGCTACGGTGTGGAGGTGGCCCGTCTGGCGGGCCTGCCGGACAAGGTGGTGTCCCGGGCCAGGGCCATTTTGAAGGAGCTGGAGTCCGGCGCGGCCAAAGATCCCCAGCCCGCCCCCCAACCCCAGGACGGCCAGGTGTCCATGCTGGACCTGGACGCGGCCAACATCCGCAAGAAGCTGGAGCAGCTCACCGTGGAAACCATGACCCCCATCGAGGCCATGAACGCCCTGTACGAGCTGAAGCAGATGGTGCGGTGATGGAAAGAATGAAAAATGAAGAATGAAAAATGAAAAATTGTGGTGTCCGGCGGAGCCGGACTAATTGAAATCGCCGCCGGAGGCGGCACCACAATTCTGCATTTTGCATTTTTAATTTTGCATTGTACTGAAAGGAGCCATTGTTTTGGCCAACGCGAAATCCTATTCCCTGGGGCCGGGCCTGTCCACGGCGGAGCAGGTGGCCGGGTTCTGCTACCTGCCCTTCTATGTGGTGCTGCTGGCCCTGGGAATCGAATACCTGTCCGGGCTCCTGGGCCTGGGCCTGACCCAGCTGCAGCTCAATGTGGCCTATTTCGTCCTCAACTGCATCATGATCTGGGTGATTTTCCACAATTTCCTGCTGCGCAGCTTCCGGGCCATCCGGTTCTGGGAGCTGGTGCAGGCGCTGATTCTGGGCTTCTGCCTGTACTACGCCGGCAACCTGCTCTGCAGCCTGCTGGTGCAGCTGCTGAAGCTCCAGATTCCCAGCTACAACGACGAGACCGTGGTGGAGCTGCTGTCCCAGAGCCGCTGGGTCATGCTGGCCTGCACCATCGTCCTGGCCCCTATGGTGGAGGAAACCCTGTTCCGGGGCCTGATCTTCGGCGTCCTGCGGCGGCAAAGCCGCATCGCCGCCTATGCCGTGACCATTCTGCTCTTCGCCGCCGTCCATGTGTGGCAGTACCTGCTGGTCTACGATCCCGGCGATGTGCTGCTGTCGGCGGTGCAGTACATTCCCGCAGGCATCGCCCTGGGCTGGACCTATGAGAAATGCAATACGGTCTGGGGTCCGATTTTCCTGCATATGACCATCAACGCCATCAGCGCGGGCGTTCTGAGCTTGTTGTGACGGATTTTCTCTCGTCCCCCCTCTCCAGGGGGGTGGCCTGCAAAGCAGGCCGGGGGGTTGTTTCCAATTTGCAACTGTAACGTTCTGTTGACAGAATTGCGTGTCGCTCCAACCCCCAGCTTCGCTTCGCTCAGCAGCCCCCTGAAGAGGGGGCACGAGAGTGCTTCCCGCGGAAAGGAGAAACCATGCCGAAAATTTTACAGCTTGACCGCCATGTGGCGGATCTGATTGCCGCCGGTGAGGTGGTGGAGCGGCCGGCCTCCGCCGTCAAGGAGCTGGTGGAGAACGCCGTGGACGCCGGGGCCGCCCAGGTGACCGTGGAAATCCAGAACGGCGGCATGTCCTACCTGCGGGTGACGGACAACGGCTGCGGCATCGCCGCCGAGGACGCCGAGACCGCCTTCCTGCGCCATGCCACCAGCAAGCTGCGCACCAAGGAGGATCTGGCCGCCATCGGCACCCTGGGCTTCCGGGGGGAGGCCCTGGCCGCCATCGCCTCCGTGTCCAAAATCGACCTGCTGACCAAGACCGCCGGGGCCGAGGGTCTGAGCCTGCGGCTGGAGGCGGGCCGGGTCACGGAGCGCAGCCCCGCCGGATGTCCCGACGGCACCACCATCGTGGTGCGGGACCTGTTCTACAACACCCCGGCCCGGCTGAAATTCATGAAGCGCGACACCGTGGAGGCCTCCCAGGTGGCGGGCGCCGTCCAGCGCCAGGCCCTGGCCCATCCCGACGTGGCCTTCCGGCTCATCAAGGACGGGGAGACCGTCCTGCAGACCGCCGGCAACGGCGACCTCCACGGCACCATCTACCAGGTGTTCGGCCGCCAGCTGGCCGTGGATATGGTGGAGGTCAAAAGCCAGTGGGAGAACCTGCGGCTGGACGGCTACGTCACCAAGCCCACGGCCACCCGGGGCAACCGGAACTACCAGCAGTTTTTCGTCAACGGCCGCCCGGTGAAGTCCAGGCTCATGACCGCCGCCCTGGAGGAGGCCTACGCCAATCAGATGATGACGGGCCGCTTCCCCGGCTGCGTCCTGTGCCTGGAGCTGCCCCGGCAGGCCGTGGATGTCAACGTCCACCCGGCCAAGACCGAGGTGAAATTCGCCAACGAGCGGGCGGTGTTCGACTGCATCCGCTTCGGCGTCCTGTCGGCCCTGAACAAGACCCCCGGCCGTCCGGCGATGCAGCTGGAGAAGGAGAAGCAGCCCGCTGCCCCGGCGCCCAAGCCCCGGGAGACCTTCCGGACCATGACCCCGGCGGAATACAAGGCCTTCACCGAGGTTCTGTCCGCTCCCGTGAAAAAGCCTGTGGCCCCCCCGGTGGAGCGGGCCTTCCAGACCCGGGTGCCGCCGGTGCCCGACCGGAAGCCGGCTCCGGCCCTGCGGCAGGAGACGTTTTCCTACGAAGCCGCGCCGGAGCCTCCGAAAAAACCCGAAGAGCAGCCGCCGGTGCAGGAAAAGAAGCCCGAGGAGCGCCCGGAGCAGACCGCCCTGCCCATCCCCGAGGCCCCGGCCTACCGGGTGGTGGGAGAGGTGCTGGACACCTATATTCTCATCGAGCAGGGCGACGCCGTGCTGTTCCTGGACAAGCACGCCGCCCACGAGCGGATTCTCTTTGAGACGCTCAAGGCCCGGACCACGGATGTCATGGCCCAGATCCTGCTGACCCCCATCTCCGCGGCCTTCACCCCGGAGGAAACCGGGGTGCTCCTGGAGAACGGGCCGCTGCTGGCCCGGTACGGCTATGAGGTGGAGGATTTCGGCGGCGGCGATCTGCTGATCCGCCGGATTCCCGCGGAGCTGGATCCCGGTCAGGCCCAGAGCGCCCTGGAGGAGCTGGCCGCCAGCCTGCTGGAGGGCATGGCCAAGGATCCGGAGGCCCTGCGGGACGCGGCCCTGCACACCATCGCCTGCAAGGCCGCCATCAAGGCCGGCTGGCACACGGAGCCGGCAGAGCGCGATGCCCTGGTGCGCCAGGTCATGGAGCGCGACGACATCAAATACTGCCCCCACGGCCGCCCGGTCATGGTGACCCTGACCAAAAAGCAGCTGGAAAAGCAGTTCAAGCGGACGTAGAACCCCTCGTGCCCCCTCTACAGGGGGCTGCTGAGCGAAGCGAAGCTGGGGGTTGTAACGACAAGCAATTCTACCGAACAACGGTACAACAGCAAGACGAAACAACCCCCCGTCTGCTTCGCAGCCACCCCCCTGTAGAGGGGGGACAAGAGCCCATCACAGATCCCTCGTGCCCCCTCTGCAGGGGGCTGCTGAGCGAAGCGAAGCTGGGGGTTGTAGCGACAAGCAATTCTACCGAACAACGGTACAACAGCAAGACGAAACAACCCCCCGTCTGCTTCGCAGCCACCCCCCTGTAGAGGGGGGACGGGGGGCATGGCTCCCCTAGGGACGCCATCAGGAGGTTTCCATGAATCAGAACATCATCTGCGTGGTCGGCCCCACGGCGTCCGGGAAAACCCGGCTGGCGGTGGAGCTGGCCCTGGCTCTGGACGGCGAGGTGCTGTCCTGCGACTCCATGCAGCTCTACCGGGGCATGGACGTGGGCACCGCCAAGCCCACCCCCGAGGAAATGCGGGGCGTCCCCCACCACATGCTGGACGTGGCCGACCCGGCGGAGTCCTTCTCCGTCAGCCGCTATGTGGAGATGGCCGACCCGATTTTGCAGGACATCCTGGCCCGGGGCAAGACCTGCATCGTCGCCGGAGGTACGGGGCTGTATGTGGACAGCCTCATGGCCGGCCGCAGCTTTGCTCCCTTCCCCGAAACCGGCCGGCGGCAGGAGCTGGAGGCCCTGGCCCGGGAACAGGGCATCGACGCCGTCATGGCCATTCTGCGGGAGCACGACCCGGAGAGCGCCCAGCGCATCCATCCCGCCAACGAAAAGCGGGTCATCCGGGCGGCGGAGGTCTTTCTGGAGACCGGCAAGACCATCACCCAGCACAACCAGGAGACCGCAGCCCAGCCGCCCAAGTACCGGCCCCTGTGGATCGGCCTGGACTTTACCGACCGGGCGGATCTCTACGCCCGCATCGACCGCCGGGTGGACCTGATGCTGGAGCAGGGCCTGCTGGAGGAGATTGAAACACTCCTGGCCCGTGGCGTGCCGCCCACGGCCACCAGCCTCCAGGCCATCGGCTACAAGGAGCCCATGGCGGCCCTGCGGGGGGAGATGACCATGGCCGAGGCCGTGGAGACCGTCAAGCGGGAGAGCCGCCGCTACGCCAAGCGCCAGCTGACCTGGTTCCGGCGCAACCCGGAGATCCGCTGGATTTTCCAGACGGAGCCGGCGG
>JAEDJR010000105.1 GCA_016296235.1 Oscillospiraceae bacterium | reverse complement strand
ATCAGCGGTATAGCCATAGCTGCCGAAGAACTGGGCCGCCATGTCGGAGGTGATATAGGCGGAGCCGTTATTCGTATAGTAGTAGGGCAGGGAACCCACCGTCTTCCACTGGCCGTCCACCAGAACCTTGAAGGTTACGCTGTGGCTGTTCACATCGCCCTTGTCCGGGGAAAGGGTGACCGTGGAGGTGATGTCCGTCAGCGTGAGCGAACCGCCGGTGACGGAAACCTTCGCCGTGCGCCCTTCGCTGTAGGCGGCGAGCCAGGTCTGTGCATCACTGCCGGAAACCGTCCAGGTGTAGCTGCCGCCGGTGAGAATGGGTTTGGATTTTTCCAGCAGCTCACCCTTGGCATTGTAAATGGAAACGGTGTAGAAGTCGCTGCCGGTGGTTGGAAACGATTCCAGAAAACCGTCTAATTTATTGTTGTCATTTCCGGGGATGAAATAAAGGTTATAGCCGGATTTTGGGTTCTTGTTCCGCGCCAGGGGAATGAATACGGCACCGCTATCATCTGAAGCTGGATAGGACTGGGTATCGCAGTGCAGCTTGCCCTCCTGATAGGTCTCTTTCCGCTGGTAGGCAATTTGCAGGGCCGCATTGGCGGCATCAGTCTTGAAACCATAGGGCCCGAGAATGGAATTGGCCTGCGCAACGGTGATGCAGTCCCGGTTTTTGTTGGTCCAACCGGTTGCAGTATAATCTCCATACCAGCCTGTTTTGGTGGAACCCACACAGACCCACTCACCGTCGATGTGGACGTAATAGTCCACCGGCAGAGCGGAGGGGCCTTTGTCAGAAGGATTATCGCCGTATACGGCCGTCACCAGGTTGCCCACCACGGAGAAGCCCTCCTGGGTGTGGGAGAAGCTGGTGCCGCCCTCCTCCGGGGCCGTGGCTTCCGCGTCCAGCAGCTCCGTGCCGCTCTCCGCGAAATGGATGGCCCAGCATCCGGTGGCGGCTTCCGTTTCCACATCGGAAGCATAGGTGATGGTCACATGAACCGGCGCCGCAGGCTCGATCACCTGGCCGTCCAGCAGGAACTGAATGTCAAAGAAGCGGGCAAAGGTCAGGGTTTCCGGCTCCTGCTGCCCGGCTGCCAGAGCTGCCTGGGATTGGTCGTAATAGGTCTGGTATTCCTCGGTGCCGGGGAGAATCTCCCGGACGGAGAGCGTGACGCCCTCGGGCAGCGCCGCATCCGGACCATAGAGAACGGATACAATATAATCCTCACCGGCTGCCTCCAGCCTGGTCAGCTTTCCTTCTGCCAGCAGCTCCTCCGGCTGCTTTTCACAATCCTCCGTGTGGATGTGCTCCTCCAGGGAACAGGAAGCGCCGCAGGCCTGCGTGTGGACATGACCGGCTTTGCCGCAGTAGAAGGTCTGCTCCGGCAGTGTGCCGAACCCGGCAATGGCGCCGTAGGGCAGGGAATAGGTCCGGTACCCAACCTGATCTCCGGGAGCGCGCTCGATGGTCTTCAGCCGGGCCGGTTCGGTTTCCGTGGCTTCTTCGATGGCATAGACCAGGGCAACGTGGTCGGAAATACCGTCGCCCTCATAGTCAAAGAACACCAGATCGCCGGGCTGGGGAGCATAGGCGGGAAGCGTCTGCTCCGGATGTTCCGGATCAGCTTCCGGCTCCCAATTGGCGTCGGCCCAGGGACCGCCGTCCCGCAGCAGGCCGCAGTCCGGCTGCGACAGAGCCGTCATCCAACGCTGGCAGTTGGCTTCCAGAGGCATCTCTTCCACCTGACCGTAGTTGAGGCAGAAGGACACAAACATGGCGCACCAGTCACCGTAGGCGTCGCCGTACCACTGGCCGTAACGGGATAGCCGTTTTTCCCGGCCGGTTTCGTCTACAATATAATTCCGGACGCTGGCGGTATAACCCAACTGGCTTTCCGCAATGGCCAGCGCGTCGGTACGGTATTCTCCGGTGAGTGTCACGCCCGCCATGGTGGCTTCCCAGTCTGCGCTGGTTTCTACATCTGCGGTGGGATCGGATTCATCTTCCACAGGAGGCTCCCAGCAGGCTTCCGAATGGGCGTGGGCCTCCAGGCCGCAGACAATGCTTCCGTCCCGGTAGCAGGCGTCCGTGTGCTCGTGGGCTTCCTTTCCGCAGTAGACGGGGTATTCCGGCTCTTTGGATATTTCATCTTCCGGCTCTTCCGAATGCTGGGGATAGCATTCCGGCATGTGGGTATGCTCCGGAAGGCTGCAGGTCAGGACGGAGCGCTCCGGTGTGATTTCAACCTGGGTCATGCAGTTGGCGTCATGCTGGTGGACACGGATTTCCAGCCGTCCGCAGATCCGGTTCCCGGCAGCGTCATAGCAGCTGGGCTCGTGGATATGGGGAATCGCTTCCTGCAGGCCGCAGACCAGCTCCTGCTCGCCCGGTTCATGTTCCGACTCGCCGCAGATTAAGGTGTCGGACGTCTCGTAACAAGCTTCGTCATGGATATGTCCGTCTGACTCCGCAAGCGCGCAGATCAAATTGCCGGTTTCGTCATAGCAATCCGCATCGTGGGAATGTCTGTTGGATTCCTCCAGACCGCAGGTGAGCGTGTTCTGCGGTTCATAACAGGCTTCCGTATGAACGTGGCCGCTGCCGGCAAAGCACGCTTCCGTGTGGACATGTTCGCCGATTTCCGGCAGGGGACAGACCAAATTGCCGGCGCTGTCGTAGCACACGGCGTCATGATAGTGAATGACGAAGTCCGCCTGACCGCAGATCAGCTTGCCTGCCGCATCGTAGCAGTCGTAGGTATGCTGGTGCAGCATGGCGGCCGTCAGGCAGGAAAGCTGTGCCTCATAGACCGCCGGCTCCAGCGTATAGCAGCTTTCGTCGTGGGTATGCTCCTGCAGGCCGCAGACAGGCTCCGGCTCCATGGTGATGGCCGGCAGGATCAATGCGTATGTTGTGACAAAAACCACAACGCAGGCCAGTACGCCGACAATTCGTTTCCACACGCGCCGCCGGCTGTGCTGCGTGCGGAATTGTTCTGCCTTGGGCAGTTCCTGTTTTTGCATCAATCGGCCCCCCTTCTCCCATAGTGCGCTGCCGGGCAGCTTCACAACGGGGAATGAAACCGCATAACGTAACATTATGCGGTCAAGTATCAAATCTATAAAAACAAATGCGCTCAGACTGAAAAGATTGATAATTAGCATAGCACAGTTGCAGGCGAAAATCAACAGGAAAATAGGAAAAACGTGTTATATTTGAGTAAATTTTGAAGATTACAGGGTAAGAAACGACAGCGCTTCTGCTGTTTGCAGGCATTGATCCGCGAACCGGGAAACCGTCACGGGATATCCTTCTGTGTCAGGCATGTCCGGCGCCCGGAAAGGTCATGCGGGCTTTCTCTTCTGCGCAGAATGTGCAGTGGTGTTTCGTGTTCCGGGAGAAGCTGATGCAGGATATGGATGCTGCATTGATCTGACCGGCGGCAGCTTTGCGGATGGGATAGCTTTGGAGAAGGTTTCTGCATAGAATACTGGGAGGTGATCGTATGAGAATTCCCAATATGCGGCCCGGTGCCATTGCCCACATACGGGGGGAAGGCGGAATCTCCGGTGCTGTGAAATTCTATCAGATGAGAGACGGCGTCGTTTTGGCTGCCGATATTGCTGGATTGCCGCAGACGCCGCCGTCAGGCTTCTTTGCCCTGCATATTCACGAAGGGCCGGACTGCGGCGGAACGGACTATGCAAACACCGGCGGGCATTTTAATCCCTCCGGTGCTGCGCATCCGGCCCACGCGGGCGATCTGCCGCCGCTGCTGTCCGGCGGCGGGCAGGCCCATATGGCTGTCTGGACGAATCGCTTCCGTCTGGCGGATGTCATTGGAAAAACCGTGGTTATTCATGAGAATCCCGACGATTTCCATACGCAGCCGGCGGGGGATTCCGGCAGAAAGCTGGCTTGCGGCATCATCATGCCGGTGCGCTGAGTCGGACGGCAGGGGAAACTCCGGCAGAGCGGGAATTTGTTCTTGACAAACAGGCGGCTGCATGCTAAAATAACCAAGCAAATGGCCCGGTGGTGCAGTCGGTTAGCACGCCAGCCTGTCACGCTGGAGGTCGACGGTTCGAGTCCGTTCCGGGTCGCCAAACAAAAATCAGGAACCTGTTGGTTCCTGATTTTTTGTTTTATCTGGTGATCCAAATCAAAATAGCAGCCTGCAGAAGGAGCAAGAGGGGAACGGTGACGGTAAACTTTGCGTGGCGGGTTTTGTGGTGAAACAGGAGCATGCCTGCCAGAGCGCCCAGGCTGCCGCCCAGAGCGGCTGCGGCCAGCAGGGTGGCTTCCGGGATTCTCCACCTGTGCTGCCGGGCCTTTTCCTTGTCAGCCAGCATAAGCAGGAAGGAAACGGCATTGATTAGAATCAGGTAGTACCATAGGTATTGCATGGAATCATCCTTTCGGAGGTGGCAAGATGAAAAAGGTTTGCTTGATTGGACTGATGGTATGGTTGCTGGCCGGGTGTGCGGCGCCGGTCTGGGAGACGGTTGAGGACATCCTGCCGGCGGTGGAGGCGGCGGCCTGGCAGGAGACGGCCTATGAGATCCAGCTGGGGCTGCCGGAGGGAGTCGTTCTGACGGAGGAAACGGAAACCTGCCGGCTTTACGAAGCGCCGGAGGACAATCTGGAGATTCAGACAGAGACCTTTCTGGCTTCCGGCCTGGACGGCGCCGTCCGGCATCTTTCGGGCATGTACGCTGAGAATCTGACCATTCTCAAGACCCAGCGGTTCAGCCTGCCGGAGTATCAGTTTGTCTGGTACGCCCAGTCGGAGGAGGGCGGCTGGCTGTGCCGGGCGGATCTGGTCATGGACGGTCTGGATTGCTACGCTGTGGTCTGCCGCAGCAGGGAGTCCGGCGGGAATGGCCTGGATGAGGAAATCCGGCAGGTGTTTTCCTCCTTCGGCCTGTTCCGGGACGAGGGCGTATAAAAATTATCAAATCCTGAAAACAAAAAAACCTTCTCCGGGGTCTAATGTACAAAAGAAAGGAGAGATGGCATGGAGATGGAGGAATTCGCCCGGCGGGTGGAGCGGCTGCGGCCCAGGCTCTACCGCACGGCGCTGTGCTATCTTGGCAGCGAGGCCCAGGCCCTGGACGCCCTGGACGAGGCGGTCTACCGGGGCCTGCGGAGCCTGAAGCAGCTGCGGCAGCCGGAGTTTTTTGACACCTGGCTGACCCGGATCCTGCTTCGGGAGTGCGCCCGGGAGCTGAAACGCCGCAGCCGGTTCCAACCCCTGGAAACGCTGCCGGAGCCGTCGTCGGAGGAACTGGATGCCCTGCCTCTGCGGGAGGCGGTTGACCGCCTGCCCAAGGAGCTGCGGGACGTGGTTATTCTGCGGTTTTTCTCCGGCTATACCCAGGCGGAGACGGCCCGGGCGCTGGATATTCCCCAGGGCACCGTGGCCACCCGGCAGCGCCGGGCTTTACAACTGCTGAAATTGGACCTGGAGGAGGCATACCTATGAACCGAATGGAAGAATATGAGGCCATGCTGGCCCGGATGGAATCCATCCCGGATTCCGATCCGGTGGGGAAGGCCCGGGCCAGACTCCGCCGGAGACGGTGGGCGCTGCGTCCTCTGGTGGGGATTGCGGCGGTGTTCTGCATCTTTATGGGCATGATAAACCTGTCGCCCACGGCCCTGGCGGCCTGCCGGGAGATCCCGCTTCTGAAGGAGTTGGCCGAGGCCCTGACCTTCAACCCGTCCCTGCGGCTGGCCGTCGAGAACGACTACGTCCAGATGGTGGGCCTGGAGCAGAGCAAAGACGGCGTCACGGCCCAGGTGGAGTACCTGATTGTGGATCAGAAGCAGGTGAATGTGTTCTACACCCTGAATTCGGAGGACTATTCGGCCCTGGACGCCGCGCCGGAGCTGCGCGATGCTGATGGAGAACACCTGCCGGCGTGCATTTCCGGCGGCGGGATCTACGAAAACGGGGAACTGCGCCGGATTACCATCGACTTTGTGGACGAGGACGTGCCGGATTATCTGGCGCTGACCCTTCGGATCCGGGACAACGGCAGCCTGTTCCGGGAGGAACCCGTTTCGCTGCCGGAGGAGGACGATTTCCCGCAGGAAGAGGAACCGGCGTATTTCACAGCGTTTACCTTTGATCTGAATTTTGACCCGAAATACACGGCCCAGGGCAGAACCGTGACGCTGAACCAACCTGTGGAGCTGGATGGTCAGAAGATTACTGTCACGGACATGGAAATCTATCCCACCCATATCCGCATCAATGTGGAGGAAGCGCCGGAGAATACGGCCTGGCTCAAGAGTCTGAAATTCTATCTGGAGCTGGAGGACGGCTCCCATGTGGAGACGATCTCCAACGGAATCACCGCCAACGGCAGCATAGAAAGCCCGTCCATGACCTCCTATCGGGCAGAGAGCAGCTATTTCTATGACGCGGACTGCATCCGGCTGTGCATCACCAGTGCGGACTTCCTGGACAAAGACCGGGAGGAACTTTATGTAAACCTCAAAACCTTGGAACACGATTCGCTGCCCCAGGGCGTCCAACTCCTTTGCGCCGAGGAAACGAACAATGGTTGGAAGCTGACCTTCCTGACGGAGAATTCCGGAATCGACCATGTGCAGATACTTGAGAGCACCTACCATGACCTGGAGGGAAACGAGTACTTCTGCGGACACTGGAGCTCCAGCTTTGTGCATTACGATCAGACCACAGGGCAGGAGACGCCGGAATGGGGCGATGAAACCTATTATCTGGAGGACTTCCATGAAGACGAAGCGCTGTTCCGGATCAATTATACCCACTTCTGGATACCGGACACACCGGTCGTTGTCGAATTGA
>JAEDJR010000104.1 GCA_016296235.1 Oscillospiraceae bacterium | reverse complement strand
ACGAACTGACCGTCAGCGCGCTTCACACCCAGCCGCTTGGACTCGGAATCACGGCCGTTCTTGGTGGAGCCGCCGCCCTTTTTATGGGCAAAGAACTGGAAGCTGATTCTCAGCATGTTATTGCACCTCCATAACTTCGATATAATCAGGATATTGGTCCCGCAGCTCACACAATGTGAGCATCATGCCTGTCAGGACGGCCTGTACGGCGTCTTCGTCCTCGCAGGAGGCGGGAAGGGTCAAGGTGATTCGGGCCTCTTCTTCGTTCACCTTGGTTTTGCAGCGGTTGCCCAGCACCTCTTCAATGGTGCAGGAGGCAAACTGCACGGCGGTGGAGACGGCGGCACAGATAATGTCCGCGCCGGCCTCGGCATAGCCGCTGTGGCCCGAGACGGTAAATCCGGAGATTCTGCCGTCCTGATCGAAAAATTCGACTCTCGTCATTACACGGAGATCTTTTCGATCTGCACCTTGGTGTAAGGCTGACGATGGCCCTGCTTGGACTTGGAGTCCTTCTTGGAGCGGTACTTGAAGACGATAACCTTCTTGCCCTTGCCATTCTTCAGGACCTTAGCCTCCACAGAAGCGCCGGAGACAACGGGAGCGCCAAACTTGGAGTTCTCGCCGTCCAGGACTGCCAGCACCTGATCGAAGGTCACGGTGGATTCGGCTTCGGCGTTCAGCTTTTCGATGTAGAGGACGTCGCCCTCCTTGACGCTGTACTGCTTGCCGCCGGTCACGATAACTGCCTGCATGTTCATTTGCACCTACCTTTGTTGTAGACTCGCTCTGGAGGCGTGAGGGCATACCTCAGCTTCAGCCTCTTCAACGCGGCTTTTCAATTATAGCAGGCCACAGCGGCGCTGTCAAATACTTTTTGCGGTTTTTCTCAACAATCAGGAATGTGCGACTCAGCCGCAGTTATTGAGACTCCTGACCCACATCTGACTGCTATTTCTTGCGAAGAATCCGTATGCAGACAAGAATAATCAGGACTGCTGCCAAAAGCCATACAACACGCTCCACTGCGGTAAATCCCAATTGCAGATACATCCACCATGCCGCATGGGGATAATTTCCTATAGCAGAAGTTGTATCGATGATGCTTGTCATACCGTTTCTCTCCTCTCTGAATATGATGCAAATGAAATATATTACACAGCAAGGAACTAATTTCTCATGAATTCTATGCAAATGTGAAAGGATGGGCTACAATCTCATTCCCACAGGTAAACTCTCGCCTCATAGGGCTGGAGGACGGCCTTTCTGGGTTCGGGATAGTTCTGCAAAATCAGCTTCGCCTTGCCCAGGTCGAAGCCCTTGGGGGCGTGGAAGAGCACCTTGCTGTCGGAGAAGGAGCACACCACCAGCAGCCGCTGGCGTCCGTCGTCCCGGCTGTAGACGTAGAGCTGGCCGGAGGCCTTCCGGTGCTCCTGATACCGGCCGTGGCGCACCACCGGCAGGGATTTGCGCAGGGCGATGGCTTTTCTGTAGAAATGCAGAATGGAATCCGGGTCGTCCTCCTGGGCGGCGGCGTTGATCCGGGGATAATTGGGGTTGACGGAGAACCAGGGGGTTCCGGTGGTAAAGCCGGCATTGCGTTCCCCGCTCCACTGCACCGGCGTCCGGGCGGAATCCCGGGAGCAGCGCCACAGGCGCTCCAGCCGCTGCCGGGGCGTCTTGTCCAGCGCGGCGTGCTCATACTGCCAGCGGGTCTGAACGTCCTCATACTGCTCCGGGCTTCTGGGCCGCCAGTTGAGCATGCCCAGCTCCTGGCCCTGGTAGACGAAGGGGGTTCCCTTCTGGAACAGGTAGGACACCGCCAGCATTTTGCCGCTCTGCTTCCAGAATTTCTCACTGCCGTAACGGGAGATGATCCTGGGATGGTCGTGATTTTCGATATACAGGGCGTTCCAGGCCCGGCCGTCCAGGGCCTCCTGCCAGCCGGAAAAGGCCTGCTTCAGCCGGGTCAGGGAGAATTTCGTAGGCATCCAGTCGGTGAACAGGCAGTCGGCGCACATGCACTGGAACTGGATCATCATGTCGATCTGGCCGGTTTCCTCATCGATGTAGCGCAGGGCCTGTTTGGGCCAGACCAGAGGCGCCTCGGCGATGGTGAAGCAGTCGTAGTGGTCCAGCACGTCCCGCTGGAACTCCCGCAGGTATTCGTGGATATGGGGGCCGTGGTTATAGTGCGGCATACCCTTGAAAACAGGAAACAGATGATCGTCCGGCAGACCCTCCTTTTTGGAGATGTAGGTAATCACATCCTCCCGGAAGCCGTCCACCCCCAGGTCCAGCCAGAAGCGGAGAATTTTCTTGACCTCCTCCCGCACCAGGGGATTGTCCATGTTCAGATCCGGCTGCTTGACGGCAAACAGGTGCAGGTAGTATTCCCCCCGGACCTCATCCCAGGTCCAGGCCTTGCCCTCGAAGTTGCTATCCCAGTTGTTGGGCAGGCCGCCGCCGGGTTTGGCAGGCCTCCAGATATAGTAGTCGGTGTAGGGCTCGATGCGGCGGCGGCTCTTCTGGAACCAGTCGTGCTCGTCGCTGGTGTGGTTGACCACCAGATCCATGACCACCTTCATGCCCCGCCGGTGGGCGCCGTCCAGCACCTGCCGGAAGGCCTCCATACCGCCGAATTCCGGGGCCACGTCCATATAATCGGAAATATCGTAGCCGCAGTCCGCCCCGGGGGACGGATAGATGGGCGAGAACCAGATGCCGTCCACGCCCAGGGATTTCAGATAGTCCAGCTTTTCCAGGACACCCCACAGGTCGCCCATGCCGTCTCCGTCGCCGTCCTTGAAGCTCCGGGGCCAGATCTGATAAAACACGCAGTCCTTGTACCAACGGGTTCGCTCCATAAGCATCACTCCTTTTGTCCAGTATACCACAGAAATTCGTTGACGGGAAGAAAAACCGGGGATAAAATGGTTGTATTGAGAGGAGACGTTGCCATGATAACCTGCGAGAACGGTGTTTTTCTGCTGAAAACCGACGCGTTTTCCGCCCTGTTTCGTATCAGTCCCCACGGGCAATTGGAGCATCTGCATTTCGGTGCGCCGGTGGAGGCGTCCGATGCGGCGGCCCTGGCCTGCAAGCCCGGCCTGGGCTGGGGCGGCGCCATTGCCTATGACGAATCCGACGGAACCTGTCTGGATGTGCTGCCCTGGGAGTGGAGCGGCGCGGGCCGGAGCGATTTCCGGGAGAGTCCCATCTGTCTGGAGGAGGGCCCCACGGACTTCCGCTATGCCGCTCACCGCATCCACCGGGGAATCGTCCCCATGACCACGGGGCTGCCCCAGGCCCGGGGCGAGGCGGAAACCCTGGAGATTACCCTGCGTCAAACCGATGGTTTGGAGCTGACCCTCTACTGGACCCTGTTCGGCGGTGTTCTCACCCGGCGGGCCGTCCTGAAAAACGGCACGGCAGCGCCGGTTCATGTGACCAAGCTCATGAGCTTCTGCCTGGATCTGCCGGGCTGCTTCACCATGACCACCTTCGACGGCGGCTGGATTGCGGAAGCCCACCGCCATGATACGCCGGTGGGCCCTGCCCGGGTGGTCAACGAGAGCGTCACAGGCTTTTCCTCCAACCGGCACAATCCGGGATTCCTCCTGTGGGAGGACGCGGGGGAGGAGCACGGCCGGGTCTACGGCTTCAATCTGGTCTGGTCCGGGAATCACTACAGCGCGGCCCAGCAGTCCCTCCAGGGGCTGACCCGGGTCATGGGCGGCGTTTCGCCGGATCATTTCCGCCGGACCCTGCTGCCGGGGGAGTGTCTGGAGACGCCGGAGGCCGTGCTGGCCTGGTCGGACGAGGGCTTCAACGGTCTGTCCCGGCGGATGCACGACTTTGTCAACGGCCACATCGTCCCACCGGCCTGGCAGTACCGGGAGCGGCCCATTGTGTTCAACAGCTGGGAGGGCTGCGGCTTTGATTTCACCCAGAACCGCCTGGTGGAGCTGGCCAGGCAGGCCGCCGGTCTGGGCTGTGAGCTGTTCGTCCTGGATGACGGCTGGTTCGGCCGCCGCAAGGACGACCGGGCCGGTCTGGGGGACTACTGGGTCAACAAAAAGAAGCTGCCCGAGGGCCTGGCCGGTCTGGCAGAGAAGATCCGCGCCCAGGGGCTGGCGTTCGGCCTGTGGTTCGAACCGGAGGCCGTGAATCCGGACTCCGACCTGTTCCGCGCCCACCCGGACTGGGCCCTGACCGACAGCCTGCCGCCTTTGCTGGGCCGCCACGAGCTGCTGCTGGATCTGACCAAGCCGGAGGTTCGGGATTACATTGTGGAAAATGTCTCCGCCGTTCTGGACAGCGCCCCCATTTCCTACGTCAAGTGGGATATGAACCGCCATTCCGTGGCCCTGGGAGCCAAGGCCTACGACTACATTCTGGGGCTCTATGCAGTTCTGGGCCGGATCTTCGGTCCCCGGCCGGAGATTTTGCTGGAAAGCTGCTCCTCCGGCGGCAACCGGTTCGATCTGGGCATGCTGTGCTTCGGCCCCCAGATCTGGTGCTCCGACGATACGGATCCCATCGAACGGCTGGACATCCAGGGCGGCCTCAGCTATCTCTATCCCCAGTCAACGTTCGGCGCCCATGTCTCCGCCGCACCCCATGGCCAGACCCTGCGCACCACGCCCCTGTCCACCCGGGGCAACGTGTCCTTCTTTGGCTGTCTGGGCTACGAGCTGGATTTGAAAAACCTGCTGCCGGTGGAGGAGGTGGAGATCCGCAACCAGACGGAATTCTACAAGGCCAACCGCCTGTGCCTCCAGTTCGGCCGGTTTTCCCGCCAGTCCGCCGCCGATGGAACGGTCTGGCAGGTCTCCCGGGAGGGAAAGCACATCGCCGGGATATTCCACCGGCTGCAGCACGCCGCCCCCGGCTATGAGCGGCTGCGGATGACCGGGCTGAAGCCCGGTGCCCGCTACCGGATCACCAGCCGCCTGCAGAAGCTCCGGGTGGGCCAGTTCGGCGGCCTGGTCAGCCATATTTCTCCCATTCCCATCAACCCCAACGGCCTGCTGCTCCGGACAGCCGACCGGCGCTACGGCATGGAGGACGGGCAGGAGCAGTTCACCGCCTCCGGCGCCGCCCTGCTGTCCGGCGTCATGCTCCAGTCCCGCTTTACCGGCACCGGCTATGACAAAACCCTGCGGCTGCAGGGCGATTTCAGCTCTTATCTTTATACAGCGGAGGAGGAACCTACATGAAACCGGAAACCCGCAACAAATATTGCTTCGGCCTGGGCACCGTGGGCCGTGATATGTTCTATTCCTTTGTGGCCAACACCATGCTCTATTTCCTGTCGGACGTCCTGTCCCTGCCCCTGTGGGTCTTTGCGGCGGTGACCATGGTACTGTCCGTGCTGCGAATCTGCGACGCCCTCAACGACCCCATCACCGGCCTGATTATCGACAACATCCACTCACCCTGGGGCAAGTTCAAACCGGCCATTCTGGTGGGCGGCGTTCTCAGCGTGGGCTTCTGCCTGCTGATGTTCGGCAACGTGGGCACCGGCGTGGGCTTCATCGTGCTGTTCGCCGTGGGCTATTTCCTGTGGGACATCACCTACGGCGTCAACGACATCGCCTACTGGACCCTGCTGCCGGCCCTGTCCACGGATCAGAAGCAGCGGGAGAAAATCGGCGCCTTTGCCCGAATCTGCGCCAACGTGGGCATGTACATCGTCATGATCGGCTGGCAGCCCATCACCTCCGCCCTGGGCGATACGCCGAAGGTATGGTTCTGGTGCGCTGCGGTTGTGTCGGCCTTGTATCTGCTGTTCCTGCTCTTCCCCCTGCTGGGCGTCAAGGAGCCGCGGCTGGCAACGCCCGATGAAGAGAAAACCACCCTGCGGCAGATGTGGCAGGCCATCGCCCACAACGACCAGCTGCTGTGGACCACCCTGTCCATGGCCCTGTTCATGGTGGGCTACTGCACCACCACGGGCTTTGCCATCTACTATATGAAATACCTCTACGGCAACGAAAATATGTACGCCGTCCTGGCCGGTGTGGTGGGCGTGGCCCAGCTGGCGGCCCTGGGGGTGTTCCCCCTGTTCTCAAAGCGGTTCAACCGCCGGCAGCTCTATACCCTGGGCACCGTCCTGGTGGTGCTGGGCTATGGCGTGTTCTTCTTCGCTGAGCATTCCCTGGCGCTGATCTCTCTGGCGGCGGTGCTGCTGTTTGTGGGTCAGGCCTTCATCCAGCTGCTGATGCTCATGTTCCTGGCGGATACCATCGAGTACGGCCAGTGGAAGCTGGGCAAGCGCAGCGAATCCATCACCTTCTCCATCCAGCCCCTGGTCAACAAGCTGGGCGGCGCGTTGTCCACGGGCCTGGTCAGCGTGACTCTGATTCTCTCCGGCATCAAGACCGGCGAGGCCACGGCGGACTTCATCACCGGCTCCGGCAAGCTGATTTTCAAGTGCGCCATGCTGGTGATTCCCCTGGCAGCCATTGTGGCGGGTTATTTCATCTACCTGCGGAAATTCAAAATTGACGAGACCTTCTACAAAAAAATCCTGCAGGATCTCCGGGCCCGGGGACAGCTGCAGGCTGAGGAAGCTTCCAAATAGCGGCCAGGAAGCCGTTGGAATGCAGAATTGTGGTGTCCGCTCCGCGGACGCACCGTAGGGCAGCCAGACCCCTGGCCGCCGTGTGCAGGCAGTCCGATAGACCGGAACCCATCTTCCAAACCAGCGGTGCCCTTCGGCGGGCTGAGTCAGCCCGCCCTACAGCGTCGCCGGTGGTGCAGTTCCCCAGCGGCATCTGCTCGCCGCAGCGGTTTTCGAAAGACTGGGCCTGTCGCAAAATAGCAATCTTGTACAAACACATGCTGCACCGAAAGCCTCC
>JAEDJR010000103.1 GCA_016296235.1 Oscillospiraceae bacterium | reverse complement strand
GCGTGCCGAAAAGCGCAGCCGGCAGCGGCTGAAAAAGCAGGAGGCCCAGCGACGCAAGGCCCAGCGGGCCGCGGTGCGTGCCGCCCGTCGGGAAGAGCCGGAGGTGGTCTATCCGTCGCCCCAGGAAGCCTGCGCGGCCTATGCGAAGGTGGGCACCCTGCGGCTGCGGCTGCTGGTGACGGCGCTGCTGACGGCGGCTTCCGCTGTGCTGTTGGGCCTGAGCCAGTATCCCGTGGGCGGACTGGATTTCACCGGAAACCGAAAGCTGTTTTCCATGCTGATGCTGGCCCTGCTGCTGGCGCAGTGCGTGCTGTCCTATGAGGTCTTTATCCGTGGAATCTATCAGGCGCTGAAGCTGCGCTTTGATTTAATGAGTCTTCTGACGCTGACGGTACTGGTGTCGGCGGCGGATTCCTTCTTTGCTGTGCCCCAGGGCCGTGCGCCCTTCTGCACGGCGCCGTCCCTGGCACTGCTGCTGGCGCTCTGGAGCGTGGCCCTGGAAAAGAAGGCCAAGTGGCGGACCCTGAAAACCGTTTTGTCCATGGAGCATCCCGTGGCGGCGGCCAAGGAGGAAAAGGCCTGGCACGGCCTGGACTGCATCTTCCGCCGGGAGGGAAGCCTGGATGACTTCACCGCCATGCTGGAGACGCCGGACGCCGCCCAGAAGGTGATGCGGATCTACGCGCCGGCGGCTGCGGCCGTCACCTTTGCCCTGGCGGTGCTGTCTGCCGTCTATGGCGGCGGCGATCTGCTCTGGGCGTGGGCGGCGCTGCTGACGGCGACGCTGCCCTGCGGTGGATTCCTGTCCTGCTGCAGGCCCTTCTCCATTCTGGCAAACCGCCTGAACAAAGCGGGCGCGGCCATCTGCGGCTGGCGCGGCGCGAAAACGCTCAGCGGCGAATGCGGCATCATAATCCGGGATCAGGATCTGTTCCCGGCCAAGAATATCGCCATCAACGGCATGAAAATGTACTCCGACCTGCCGGCCCGTCAGGTGGTGGGCTACGCGGCGGCGGTGGTGCAGGCGGCGGGCAGCGGACTGCTGCCGCTGTTTGAAGAGCTGGTGAAAAACGAAAACGGCCGGCGCTATACGGCGGATTCCTTCCGTCAGTATGAGGGCGGCGGTCTGGGCGCGGAGATTCACGGCGATGTGGTGCTGCTGGGCACCCTGCCCTTCATGCGCCTCATGGGCGTCCATGTGCCGGAGGGGACGCGGATCCAGTCGGCTGCCTATATCTCCGTCAACAAGGAGCTGGCAGGCGTCTTTGCCCTGACCTATGCGCCCTCCGCCGGTACCCGCAGCGGGCTGCACAGCGTTATGCGCAGCGGCGGTCTGACGCCGGTGCTGGCCACCCGCGATTTCATGATTACACCGGCCCTGGTGAAAAAACGCTATAAGGTCTCCGCCGACCGGCTGGAATTTCCGGTGGTGGCGGAGCGGGCGCGGCTGTCCGCGGCGGATGCCGGCGAAAACGGCCGGCAGGGCGCGCTGATGGCCAAGGAAAGCTTCCTGAGCTTTGCCTCCGCCGTATCCGGCGGGCGGCTCCTGCGGCGGGCGGTGCACGCCTCCGTGGCCGTGAGCCTGCTGGGCGGTATTATGGGAACGGCGCTGCTGTGCCTGCTGACCTACCTGGGGGCGGTGGAGGCTGCTTCGGCGCTCAACCTGCTGCTCTATCAGCTCTTGTGGCTGCTCCCCAATTTGCTGATTACCGGTTTGGTTGGGAAAACCTAATAAATTTTTGAGTTGTTTTTTTGCATATGACACAAATTTTTGTTGAAACAACCACAGAAACCAGAATGTATTTGCATTCGATTTGGATGTGAAGTATAATTTAGTGTATTAGGCGGCAGACGGCTTGCCGCAGCAGGGCCGGTTTCTCTGAGTATCCGGCCCCAGGAAAGGAGAACATTACGTTATGAGCTACACTGCGAAGGATATCCGCAACATTGCACTGCTGGGACATGGCGGCGACGGCAAGACCATGCTGGCAGAGGATATGCTGTTTATGACCCACGGTTCCGACCGTCTCGGCAGCATCGCCGACGGCAATACCGTTTCTGACTTTGATCCGGAGGAGATCAAGCGGCAGTATTCCATTTCCACGTCTCTGATTCCCGTGGAATTTGAGGGCTGCAAGATCAACCTGCTGGATAACCCCGGCTTCTTTGACTTTGCCGGTGAGATTGTGCAGTCTCTGCGGGTGGCCGACGCCGGCCTGATCGTTCTGTCCGCCAAGGGCGGCATCGCCGTGGGCACCGAGAAGGCCTGGAAGTCCATGAAGGACGCCGGCAAGCCCACCATGTTCTACATTTCCAAGATGGACGAGGACCACGCCAACTATTATAAGGTCGTGGACGATATGCGCGCCGCCTTCGGCAACACCGTCGTGCCTCTGCAGTTCCCCATGATGAAGGGTGAGAAGTGCATCGGCCTGGTGGATCTGCTGAGCAAGACCGCCCGGGATACCCAGGGCAACGACTGCCCCCTGACCCCCGAAGCCGAGGAGCGTCTGGAAGAGTACCTGATGGAGCTGTCCGAGCAGGTGGCCGAAACCAGCGAAGAGCTCATGGAGAAGTTCTTCATGGAAGAGCCCTTCACCGCCGAAGAGCTGGTTCAGGGCGTCAAGGACGGCATGATGCAGCGTTCCATCACCCCCGTGTTCTGCGGCAGCGCCCTGGCCGGCTACGGCAGCAAGCGCGTCATGGAGTACATCGTGAAGTTCTGCCCCAATCCTCTGGAGGGCCTGGCCCTGCAGACCGAAGACGGCGGCGATCTGAAGCTGGATCCCAAGGGCAGCCCCATGGCCTTTGTCTATAAGACCATCTCCGACCAGTTCGGCAAGAACTCCTTCTTCAAGGTTATTTCCGGCGACATCACCGAGGGCATGGCCGTTGTCAACGCCCGCACCGGCGGCGCCGAAAAGCTCAGCAACATCTTCTTCCCCAAGGGCAAGAATCTGACCAAGGCCAGCAAGATCACCTGCGGCGACATCGGCGTTGCCACCAAGCTGGGCTCCGTCAAGACCGGCGATACCCTGGGCCTGGCCGGCAAGACCGTTGCCGTCAAGGGTATGGAATACGACGAGCCCTGCTACACCATGGCCATCTACGCCAAGGTCAAGGGCCAGGAGGACAAGATCGCTTCCGGCCTGAGCAAGCTCAACGAGGAGGACGCCTCCTTCCGCTATGGCACCAACACCGAGACCAAGGAAATGATTATCTCCGGCGTGGGCGACATCCATCTGGGCGTCATCTGCTCCAAGCTGGCCAGCAAGTTCAAGGTCGAGGCAGAGCTGCGGCCCGCCAAGATCGCCTACCGCGAGACCATCAAGAAGAAGGTCGAGGTTCACGGCCGTCACAAGAAGCAGTCCGGCGGCCACGGCCAGTTCGGCGACGTCTATATCCGCTTTGAGCCCCAGTCCGAGACCGAGGATATGATCTTCGGCGACGAGACCGTCGGCGGCTGCGTGCCGAAGAACTTCATCCCCTCCGTGGAAAAGGGCCTGCGCAACTGCATCGGCAAGGGCGTCCTGGCCGGTTATCCCCTGGTGTTCCTGAAGGCCACCCTGTACTTCGGCTCCTACCATCCCGTGGACTCCTCCGATATGGCGTTCCAGACGGCTGCCGGCGTTGCCTATAAGGAAGGCATCCCCACCGCTGCTCCCACCCTGCTGGAGCCCATCGCCGAGCTGAAGGTCACCATTCCTGACAGCAACATGGGCGATATCATCGGCGATCTGAACAAGCGCCGCGGCCGTGTCATGGGCATGAACCCCGTGGGCGACGGTCTGCAGGTGGTGGAGGCGGAAGTCCCCATGGGCGAAATGTCCTCCTACGCCATCGACCTGCGGTCCATGACCCAGGGCAGAGGCTCCTACAGCATGAAGTTCGTCCGCTATGAGGAAGTTCCCCAGATGAACCAGGCCAAGATCATCGAAGAGGCCAAGAAGGCCGAGGAAGAATAATCCCCGAGAATCACAAGAGGACGTGCGATGCACGTCCTCTTTTTGCAAAAGGAGACCCCACATGTATCAGTTTGAAACAAAGTGCATCCAGTCCGGCTACACGCCCAGGAACGGCGAGCCCCGGACCCTGCCCATTTATCAGAGCACGACCTACCAGTATGACGACGCGGCCGCCCTGGGCAAGCTCTTTGACCTGGAGGAGAACGGCCATATGTATACCCGCATCTCCAACCCCACCCTGGAGGCTGTAGAGACCAAGCTGGCGGATCTGGAGGGCGGCGTGGGCGCCATGCTGACCTCTTCGGGTCAGGCGGCCAATTTCCTGGCGGTGTTCAACATCTGCGCCGCCGGTCAGAACTTCATCGCCATGGACAACATCTACGGCGGCTCCATCAACCTGTTCTCCGTGACCATGGCCCGCATGGGCATTGAGGTGCGCTATGCCAACGACCGCATGAGCGACGCGGAGTTCGAGGCCCTTTTTGACGAGAATACCCGCCTGGTGTTCGGCGAGACCATCACCAATCCGGCCCTGACGGTGTTCGATATCCGCCGCTATGCGGCCCTGGCCCACAAGCACGGCGTCCCCCTGATAGTGGACAACACCTTTGCCACCCCCTATCTCTGCCGGCCCCTGGCGTACGGTGCGGACATCGTCACCCATTCCACCAGCAAGTATATGGACGGCCATGCCAATGTCCTGGGCGGCTGCATCGTGGACGGCGGCAGCTTTGACTGGGCGGCCTCCGGCAAATATCCCGAGCTGACCGAGGCGGACGAGAGCTACCACGGCGTGGTCTATACCAGGCAGTTCGGCCCCGCCGCCTACATCACCAAGGCCCGGGTGCAGCTGCTGCGGGACTTTGGCTGCACGCCCATGCCCATGGGGGCCTACCTGCTGAATCTGGGCCTGGAATCTATGGCCCTGCGGGTGCAGCGCCACAGTGAAAACGCCCTGGCGGTGGCCCGCTTCCTGAAAACCCAGGAGAAGGTGCAGTGGGTCAACTATCCTCTGCTGGAGGACAACGCCTATTATGCGCTGGCAAAGACCTACCTGCCTCTGGGTGCCTCCGGCGTGGTGTCCTTCGGTGTGAAGGGCGGCCGGGACGCGGCCATGAAGCTGATGAACAGCCTGAAGCTGGCAAAAATCGTGGTTCATGTGGCCGACGCCCGTACCAGTGTCCTCCACCCCGCCAGCACCACCCACCGCCAGCTGACCGACCAGCAGCTGGAGGCCGCCGGTGTCGGACCCGAGTTTGTCCGCTTCTCCGTGGGCATCGAAAACGTGGCCGACATCATCGCCGACCTGCAGCAGGCCCTGGATCAAATCTGATAAGGAGAACCGAGATGCCCATTAAAATCCCCAACGGTCTCCCGGCCCGGGAGACCCTGGAAAGCGAGAATATCTTTGTCATGGCGGAAACCCGGGCCCAGACCCAGGAAATCCGCCCCCTGCGCATCGCTCTGCTGAACCTGATGCCCACCAAAATCGTCACGGAAACCCAGCTGAGCCGCCTGTTGGGCAACACGCCTTTGCAGGTGGAGCTGGAACTGGTGCAGGTCAGCAGCCACAAGGCCAAAAACACCTCCCAGGAGCATATGCTGGCCTTCTACAAGACCTTCGACGACATTGCCGATCAGTATTTTGACGGCATGATTATCACCGGCGCGCCGGTGGAGCATCTGCCCTTTGAGCAGGTGGAATACTGGCCGGAGCTGTGCCGCATTATGGAGTGGACCAAAACCCACGTCCACAGCACCTTCCATATCTGCTGGGGCGCCCAGGCAGGCCTGTATTACCACTTCGGTGTGGAGAAGATCCCCCTGGAGAAGAAGCTGTTCGGTGTGTTCCCCCACAAGGTGGTCTATAAGAACCCGATTTTGCTCCGGGGCTTCGACGACACCTTCTGGGTGCCCCACTCCCGCCATACCTCTGTCCGGCGGGAGGATGTGGCTGCCATCCCCGGCATGAAGATTCTGGCGGAATCCGAGGAGGCGGGACTCTACGCCATGTCCACCAAGGGCGGCCGCCAGGTGTTTATCACCGGCCACTCGGAGTATGACCCCGAAACCCTGAAGCTGGAATACCTGCGGGATAAGAATGCCGGTCTGCCCATTGAGATGCCGAAAAATTATTTCCCCCAGGACGACGACACCCGGGAACCGGTGGTCCGGTGGCGGGGGCATGCCAACCTGCTCTATTCCAACTGGCTGAACTATTTCGTCTATCAGTCCACTCCCTATGACGTCATGGCCATTGGCAGGGGAGAGGTCTGTGAGAACTGAATTATCCGCCTTGCCGGAGATCCGGCGGGGCGTCACGGCCATCATCGGCTCTGGCGGCAAGACCAGTCTGATGCTGCGGCTTTGCCGGGAGCTGCCGGGGACGGTGATCGTCTGTACCTCCACCCATATCTTCCCGCCGGAGGATTTGCCGCTGGTCACGGAACCCATGACCATGCTGCCGGCCCGGAAACTCTGCGCGGGCACCCGGGTGGAGAACGGCAAGCTGACGGCGCCGGTTCAGTCCTTTGAAGAACTGGCGGCTCTGGCGGACTATGTGCTGGTGGAGGCCGACGGCTCCAAGGGACTGCCCCTCAAGGCGCATTTGGCCCACGAGCCGGTGATACCCGCCTGCGCCAACCAGACTATCCAGGTTCTGGGCCTTACGGGCCTGGGCCGGAAAATCTGTGATGCGGCTCACCGGCCGGAGCGGTATGCGGAATTGTGCGGTGCGGCGGTGGAGGACATTGCCACGGTGGAGCGGGCGGCCCGGGTGCTGAACACCGAGGCCCTGGCGGACCGGTATGTGCTGAACCAGGCCGACGATCCGGAGAAGCAAGCATGGGGCAGAACCCTGGCACTGCTGCTGGAGCGGCCTGCAATTCTGACAAAATTGAAGCCTTCCCCTTGAGGGGAAGGCGCAGCGTGCCGAAAAAGTCTTCAAAATCAATACGCACCCAAGGCTTCCCCTTGAGGGGAAGCTGTCGGCCTCAAGGCCGACTGATGAG
>JAEDJR010000102.1 GCA_016296235.1 Oscillospiraceae bacterium | reverse complement strand
CGCCAGCCTCTTCGCGGCATTTGCCGAGCCGGCTGCGCTGCTGGATTATCTGGAAGCGCAAATACAATAGGGCTCCCCTGCGTAAGGGGAGCTGGCATGGCGAAGCCATGACTGAGGGGTCGTGTGCAGGTACTGAAGTTTACATAAAGCGTTACTGCCAGCAGACAACCCCTCCGGCCCTGCGGGCCACCTCCCCTTACTCAGGGGAGGCTTTTTGGGTGCCGCACAGTTTAATGGCTCCCCTACAATCGGGGAGCTATTTTGTGCGCTCTTTTATGGGATTTCTTCATAAACCGGTCCGCTTTCCGGGAAGGTCAGCAGATAGCCGTGGAAGGGCTTGGGCTGCCACTGGTAGCGGCTCTTTCCCTCTCCGGGGAACAGGTGGGCCATGATGGCCGCGATGACGCCGCCGTGGGTCACCAGCAGAACATCCCCCTCCAGCGCCTCCCAGGCCTCCAGCACCCGGGCTGTCATCTGTGCTCCGCTTTCGCCGCCGGGACAGACGTTTTCCTCGTTGTCCCCGGTGAGCCAGGCCTGGTAGGCCGGATCGTCCTTCAGTTCCTCGTAGCTGTGGTTTTCAAAGGCGCCGAAGTCGATCTCCCGGAAGGCCGGAAGCGTTTCATGGGGCACTTCCCCATAGAGTTCCCGCAGGGTCTGCTCCGTGCGCAGCATCCCGGAAGTCAAAATCCGGAAGCCATCCGCTGACGGATAAACCGGCCGGTTGGCCCGGAATTCCATCAGAGCGCCCGCATCCAGAGGCAGATCCGTGGAGCCGCAGTAGCGGTGCAGCCGGTTGGCCTCCGTGATCCCGTGGCGCAGGAGAATGGCCCGTTTCATCCCCACTTCTCCACCCCTTCCTCCACTTGCAGGTGAAGTCCCAGGCTCTCAAAATACGCCAGCGTCCGTTCCGCGTCCTGGCTTATCGTCAGAAAAACGCTGCGGCCTTCCTGCGCAATCGACCTTGTAAAAATGACTTCCAGATAGGCGTTCGTCCAGACCGGCTCCTGCTCCAGGTAGCTGCCATGGTATACCTTCCCCATGCTGCTGTCCCGCAGATCCGGTTCCACCGCGGTTTTCAGGAACTCATAGGCCTCCTGGCGGGTGAGATAGACTTCCTCCTCCCCGTTTTGGCACAGATAGCAGGAGTCAATATCCCGGGCCGTATAGCTCCGGGGCAGGTTGCGCAGCACCGTGTAGTCCGGGTCGTTATAGAGGGCGTCATACTTCCGCACCAGGCTGTCCGGTGCGCTGTCGATCCCCGGGCCGCAGGGCAGCTCATAGGAGCGGCAGACGGTTTGGCCGTTCTTCAGCCGGTAACGCAGGTACATGCTGGTGTACCAATGATCGGTTTTATCGGCGGCCTGCTCCGTCTCCGTCCGGCGGTCCAGGATTTCCTGATGCAGCGCCAGAGTCTCTTCGATCATGCCGGGATCCGCGATGTAGGTTTCTCCATAGGTCAGGCTCACGGCCTCCACCTCTTCCGACTGGGGAATATAGTGGCTGTAGCCGAATACATCCAGGCGGACGCAGAGCATGGCTGCCGTAATCACCACGCAGGTCACCGCCCAGTTGGCCCAATGGCGCTTGCGGAACACCCGGACGGATTTGTGGAGCATCATCTCCCCCACAAAGTAACCCAGGAAGGCCCCTGCCAGCATACACAGCAGCACCGGCACAAAATTCCGCGATCCGATGCCGCTGACCAGCATCTCCGCCAGCAGATACCCCAGCACCAGGCTGCAGCCAAAGGTGAACCCATAGAGGAATACCGGCTTCAGATGCCGCACGGCAATGACATCTCCTGCGGACTCCATGCGACGCCGCCGGAAGAACCAGAAGGCCAGCGCCGCAAAGGCCACGCCTACGGCAGCCAGAATCAACAGCTGCTTCCAGCCCTCAAAATAGCAGTCCGTCATGACTGTCTCAGTCCAGACACCGTGTACCTCCGGGGTGCCTTCCGCCAAAGCGTAGTACAAAGGAGAAGCCCAGTCAAACCAGAAGTTTCCGTTGAACCACATGCCATAGACAAAGCTGTCCAACAGCGAGCGAATCAGGGCTTCCACTACAATAGCCGTGAAATTCAGCACCACATACAGTCCCGGCAGCGCCGCCACATGGCCCACAACCATGGCCAGCAGCACGGCAAAGCTGTAGTAAAAGACAAAGGTCAGGCTCTGGGCGCCCAGCCAGATGGCCAGCTCCGCTCCCACAAACATCCCCCGCAGCAGTCCCGCCAGCACGCTCAGCAGGGCCACCAGCAGGTTGGGGCCAACGGACAGCAGCAGGCCGGCCAGATAGCAGGTAGAAAACAGGGTCTCCCGCCGCAGGGGCAGGGCGCCGAAGAAATTGGCGCTGCGGCTGTGGTAGAGGAACGAGAACGCCACACAGGCTGCCGCCAGGCCGTAGACAAAGGCCACAAAATGGCAGGAAGTGGCCGCTGTCTGCAGAATGTACTCCCGCAGATCCATCAGGCTGACCCACCGGTTCCGGGAAAGAATCATCACCGGCAGCATCACCAGCCAGCAAAGCAGGTAGGTTCCCCACAGGGGAAGACTGCGGAATAACGTCCGCCGCAGCACTGCGCCGTTACAGCAGGATGTTCTTGACTTCATAGTCCACACCTCCCAGCTCGTAGATAAACACTTCCTCCAGGGACAGGGGCAGCACGTCGCACAGCAGCGGGTTGCAGCGGTTCAGGATCGTCTCCACCTCTTCGGCGCTGCCACGGGCAATGATGGTCTGCACCCGGCCCACGCTGGAATGGTGAACCACCCGCAGCTCCTGGGGAAGGGGCTGCTCCATGACCAGCTGCACCTTGACCATGTTGTCCTGCAGGGCCGACAGGGACCGCTCCAGCATCATGCTCCCCCGGTGCATGATGCCCACATGGTCGCAGATATCCTCCAGCTCCCGCAGGTTGTGGGAGGACACCAGCACCGTGGTGCCGTTTTCCGCCACATCCTCCAGAATCAGGCTCATGATCTGGCGGCGCATGACCGGATCCAGGCCGTCCACCGGCTCATCCAGCACCAGAATCTCCGGCCGGCAGGAAATGGCCAGCCAGAACGCCGCCTGCTTCTGCATACCTTTGGAAAACCGGCGCACAGGCTTTTTCCCGTCCAGCTGGAACACGTCCCGCAGCCGCTCAAACCGCTCCTGGTCGAAGGTCGGGTAGACGCCCTTGTACAGGGATTTCAGATCCCGGATCGTGTCGCCGGTGTTATAGAAAATTTCATCGGGAATGCAGAGCATGGTGGTTTTCACCGCCGGATTCTCATAGACCGGCTGGCCGTCCACGGTGATCGTGCCGCTGTCGGGCCGGTAGATGCCCATGAGATGGCGGATCAGCGTGGATTTCCCCGCGCCGTTGGGGCCCACCAGGCCGTAAACCGCCCCCCGGGGAATGGTCAGGGACAGGTTGTCCAGGGCTTTGAATCCATCAAAGCTCTTGGATATATTCTTGACTTCAATCATGGTTTCCCTCCTGTTCCAGCTCCTCCAATATGGCAGTCAGCTCCTGGCGGGTGGTGCCCAGCTGCAGCAGTTCCAGGGCCGCTGACCGGAATTCCGTCATCTTGGCCATGCGGCGGCCCTGATCCACCTCCCGCAGCGGCGCCACAAAGGATCCCTTGCCGGTCATGGAATAGATAAAGCCCTCGCTTTCCATTTCCCGGTAGGCCCGCTGAATGGTATTGGGGTTGATGGTCAGCTCCATGGCCAGCTCCCGGACGCTGGGCAGACGCTCTCCCTCCGCCAGCGCACCGGTGAGAATCAGACGGCAGAGGCCCTCTTTGATCTGCACATAGATGGGACGCGGATCCCTGGCATTGATGCTGATCACGGCTTCTCCTCCCCTCTTTTATGTGTTAATTGATTTAATACACTCAGTATATCCCAGAGAACGCTCCTTGTCAACGGTCAAGTTTTTTCTGATAACGTCTTGCAGAGGCTTGCCGTACCTACAGCAGCGCGTTTTTATACGCCAAGGCCTTGTAGGGGCCGACGACCCCGGCGGCCCGGCTGGCAGTCCATTCCACACAGGATGACAGCGTAAGCCGGCCGCAAATTTACAGTTTGTTCATCACCCTTTTTGACCTTTGACATATAATATGATAAAGGAGGCGATGGCTATGGTTTCTGATACCGGGTGTCAGCAGGGTAGCCACGCACATCGCGTGGCGTAGGCATTTTGTCTGTTGGGCGGCCTGTCCGCTTGCCTGCCACGACCACCCCAAGCTAAAACGCGTACTGCAAGTCGACAGCAGTACGCGTTTTTTTATTCAAATTTCCGGTACACCTGTCCCGGCTCCAGGGTTACGCCGCTTTGCTCCGCCAGTTGGGAGACGGTGCAGAACCGGTAGCCCTGGGCCTGGAGACAGTCGATGAGCTGCAGGGCCGCGTTCACAGAGTTGAGATACAAATCGTGGAGCAGGACGATATCCCCGGCGCCTGTGTGGGACTTCAGATAGGGCGCCACATGGCCCTGGTTATTGGGATCCCAGTCGTTGGGATCCACCGACCATAGAATCAGCGCCAGCCCCGCCTCCTTCGCTTCCTCCAGCAGCGCATCGTTGTAGAGTCCGCCAGGCGGCCGGAACAGATTGGCCGTCAGGCCCGTGTATTCCTCCAGCATCTCCGTACAGCTTTCCAGGTCGGCCCGGATCTCCTCTGCGGTCATGCGGTTCATGTAGCGGTGGGCGCAGCTGTGCAGGCCGATTTCATGACCGCCTTCCACGATCTCCGTCAGCACCTGGGGATACTGCTCCATCCGGTAGCAGCACAGAAAAAAGGTGGCCTGTACCTGCCGCTCCTCCAGGCCCTGCAGGAGCCGCCGGGTGATTTTTCCGGAGGGTCCATCGTCAAAGGTCAGCGCAATAAAGCCTTTCGGCGGCTGCGGCTGGGGCAGCAACAGGGATAGAGCCAGAAAAACAGGCATCAATCGGCGCATAGTCTCATTCCCTTTTCAAAGAATATGGGTATTCTGCGCTTTTTTAAAAATAATACTGCAGGTTTTTCCTGGCAGGGTTTGACCTTTCCGCAAAAATACAGTAGAATAGAATGTTGGAATGGAGGCGACGGCATGGAGCTTTTGTGTCCCGTCTGCGGACAGCCCCTGACCCGGCTGGAACACAGCTGGCAGTGCGGCAGCCGCCACAGCTTTGATATTGCCCGGCAGGGCTATGTGAATCTGCTGACCGTGGACCGCAAGCACGCCCGCCACCCCGGCGACACCCGGGATCAGGTGGCCGCCCGGAAGGAGTTTCTGGACGGCGGCTTCTATGGGCCCATTGCCGAAGCCCTTCGGGCCATGATCGTGCCCCTGGCGCCCCGGGCCGTGCTGGACGCCGGCTGCGGCGAGGGCTACTATCTCACCCAGCTGCAGCAATCCCTGCCACGGACGGAATTTGCCGGTGTGGATATCTCCAAGGACGCCGTCCGCTATGCGGCTGTGCGGAACAAGCAGGCCCTGTGGCTCACGGCCACGGCGGCGGCCCTGCCCTTCCCCGGCGGGAGCTTTGACGGCGTTCTGTCCATGTTCGCCCTGACGGCGGAGCAGGAATTCGCCCGGGTGCTGCGCCCCGGCGGCTGGTTTCTGCAGGTGCTGGCCGGGCCGGATCACCTGCTGGGCCTCAAGTCCATCATCTATCCGGAGCTGCTCCGCAAGGAAAAGCAGCTGCACCCCGATCTGGCCGGTTTCCGGCTGACGGACAGCCGTACCCTTGAATTCACCTTCACCCTGGACGAGCCCCGGCAGGTGCGGAACCTGCTGAGCATGACGCCCCACTTCTGGCGCATCTCCAAGGAGGGCGCCGCCCGGCTCCATGCTGCAGACCGGCTGACCGACACCGCTCAGGTGATTTTGAACCTTTACACCCTGCCGTAGGGCAGGTCGACCAGTCGCCGTATGCACTGTCAAAACGGCGCGCCGGGGTCGCCGCGCCCTACAGAGAATTCCCAAGGAGGCACCCTATGCTGGATAAACTGAAGCTAGTGGAAGAGCGTTACGCCGAAATGGCCGAACGCGCCGCTCAGCCCGATTTTTACAACGACCCCAAAGCCGCCACCAAGCTCCTGCGGGAGCAGAAGCAGCTGGAGCCTATTGTGGAAACCTACCGCCGGTATCAGAAAACCCTGCAGGAGAGCCGCGACCTGCGGGAGATGCTGGACGGCCAGCTGGACGCGGACATGCGGGAGCTGTGCCAGGAGGAATACACCCAGGCCAAAAAGGATCTGGAGAGCCTGGAGCAGCAGCTGAAGATTCTCCTGCTGCCCCGGGATCCCAACGACGATAAGGACGTCATCGTGGAGATTCGCGGCGGCGTGGGCGGGGAGGAAAGCGCCCTGTTCGCCCATTCCCTGTTCCGCATGTACTCCATGTACGCCGACAAGCACGGCTTCCGGGTGGAGCTGCTCAACTACAACGAGACGGAGCTGGGCGGCGTCAAGGAGGCGGATTTCATCATCTCCGGAGAGGGCGCCTATTCCCGGCTGAAGTTCGAATCCGGCGTCCACCGGGTGCAGCGGGTGCCGGAGACCGAGTCCGGCGGCCGGGTTCACACCTCCACCGCCACGGTGGCGGTACTGCCGGAGATGGAGGCCGTGGATGTGGACATCCGTCCCGAGGACATTGAAATGCAGGTGTTCCGTTCCTCCGGCGCCGGTGGTCAGCACATCAACAAGACCTCCTCCGCCGTGCGGCTGATCCACAAGCCGTCGGGCATTGTGGTTTCCTGCCAGGAGGAGCGCAGCCAGGTGCAGAACCGGGAGCGGTGCATGCAGATGCTGGCCTCCAAGCTCTATGAAATCGAGCAGGCCCGGGTCAACGACGCCGTCACCAGTGAGCGCCGCAGCCAGGTGGGCACCGGCATGCGCAACGAGCGCATCCGCACCTATAATTTCCCCCAGGGCCGGGTTACCGACCACCGCATCGGCCTGACCCTCTATAAAATCGACGCCATTATGGACGGCGACCTGGACGAGCTCATCGACGCCCTGGTCACGGCCGACCAGGCGGAGAAGCTGCAAAAACAGGCATAACCCCCCTTTGTAGGGCGCGACGACCCCGGCGCGCCGTGGCAGTTGGACACTGCCTG
>JAEDJR010000101.1 GCA_016296235.1 Oscillospiraceae bacterium | reverse complement strand
GCAAAATTCTTGACTTTGTCGAAAATCGCTTACACAAAAATTTCTGCCGGGCCAGGAACACATATGAAGAATAAGGTTCACCTTGTCCCAAACTTAGGCCTATTTATTGAAACTTGTATTGCAGTCGCAGTAATGGTTGCTGTTTTTATAACGGTCTTGCTTTTGGAGAAAGACTGGAGGATTATTCTGCTCTTTGGAACGTTGCTTACTGTGGCGCTATGGCTTATATGTATCAACGACTGGCTGACTTTCATCACCCTGACGCCGGAAGGGATCAGTTGTTGGGGGCTCGGGCGCAAGACGGAATTCCGCCCCTATCACCACTACAACCACATTTATTTCGGAGGTTATTATAATCGCTCCATTCTGATTCCCCATGTGATTTTCACCAATCGCTATCTGGATACAGACCAGCTTTTGTCGGTCAACCGGCTGGCAATGAGCGTAGATATGGTCAAGCTGCATTGGACAAAACGGATGAAGAAAAAGCTCTATGAAATCCTGCCGCCGGACTATCAATACAAGCTGGACGTGGCCACGACCTTTCAGAAACCACCCAGGAAACCCTCCTACCGCAAGCTGCGGAAAAGGCACAAAAGAAACCGAAGATGATCTGCGGCAGAGCTTGGCCTGACTCGGAACTTAACTTGTTAATCAACAAGGTGCCGCAGAGAACGACGCAGTCTTTTGGCAAAGACTCCAAAATGTCAAACGCGCTTTGTGCAGTTTATTGACATCTGTTGTGAAAATTGCTATAATTCAAACCAACACTCAAATAAAGTGTGCGGCAAGGAAAAATGTTTGTTATTATGCCGGGAACACAATAGAAATGGAGCCTTGAATATGCTGACCAATGCCTATGTCAAATCTGTGTATGAGCAAACCGCTGCCCGCAACGCGACGGATCGGGAATTCCTGCAGGCGGTCTATGAAGTCTTTGACGCCCTGCAGCCCTATGTGGAAAAGCATCCGGAGCTGGAACGGTGCGGTATCCTGGAGCGTCTGGTGGAGCCGGACCGCATGGTGAGCTTCCGGGTGTCCTGGGTGGACGACAAGGGCAAGGTCCGGGTCAACCGGGGCTATCGCTGCCAGTTCAATTCCGCCATCGGCCCCTACAAGGGCGGCCTGCGGTTCCATCCCACGGTGACGCCGTCGGTTATCAAATTCCTGGGTTTTGAGCAGATTTTCAAAAACAGCCTCACGGGCCTGCCCCTGGGCGGCGGCAAGGGCGGTTCGGACTTTGACCCCAAGGGCAAGTCCGACGGCGAGATCATGCGCTTCTGTCAGGCGTTCATGACGGAGCTGCACCGCTATATCGGCGCCAATGTGGACGTGCCGGCCGGCGATATCGGCGTGGGCGGCCGGGAGATCGGCTACCTCTTCGGCCAGTATAAGTATCTGAAAAACAACTTTACCGGCGTGCTCACCGGCAAGGGTCTGGCCTTCGGCGGCTCCCTGGCCCGGACCGAGGCCACGGGCTACGGCCTGCTGTACTTCACCGACGAGATGCTCCGCACCATGCGGGGCGAGACCCTGGAGGGCAAGGTGGTGGTCATCTCCGGCGCGGGCAATGTGGCCATTTACGCTGCCCAGAAGGCCATGGAGCTGGGCGCCAAGGTCATCGCCATGTCCGATTCCCAGGGCTATGTCTATGATCCCAACGGCATCAACCTGCCGGTGATGAAGCAGCTGAAGGAGAAGGAGCGGGCCCGCATCAGCGAGTATTGCAGCCGCGTCCCCGGCGCCGTCTACGGAGACAACCGCAGCGACGTGTGGAAGCTCCCCTGTGACATCGCCCTGCCCTGCGCCACCCAGAACGAGCTGGACGCCGAGAGCGCCAAAGCCCTGATCGCCAACGGTGTCACCGCCGTGGCCGAGGGCGCCAATATGCCCTGCACCCCCGAGGCGGTGGAGCTGTTCCTGGAGGCCGGCGTCCTGTTTGCCCCGGCCAAAGCGGCCAACGCCGGCGGCGTGGCCACCTCCGGTCTGGAGATGAGCCAGAACTCCCAGCGCTTCAGCTGGACCTTTGACGAGGTGGACGCCAAGCTGAAAACCATCATGGTGAACATCTTCCACAACGCCTACCGGGCCGCCGAGGAATGCGGCAAAAAGGGCAACCTGGTGGTGGGCGCCAATGTGGCCGGTTTTATCAAGGTCTCTGAGGCCATGCTGGCCGAGGGTGTGTTCTGACAAGACAGCAAAAGACTTCCCAAACACGCCGCGGTATGGTATGCTATAGCCAAAGAAAGGCGGGCGTGTGATGGAACTGACCAATATCCATGATATCAAAGAGCTTCTGGACCGGCACGGATTTCATTTTTCCAAGGCCAAGGGGCAGAATTTCCTGACCCAGGCCTGGGTGCCGCAGCGGATGGCCCGGGAGGCCGGCGTGGAGCAGGACTGCGGCGTCCTGGAAGTGGGGCCGGGCATCGGCCCTCTGACGCAGCAGCTGTGCCTGCGGGCCGGAAAAGTCGTGGCGGTGGAGCTGGACCAGCGGCTTCGGCCGGTGCTGGCCGAGACGCTGGGGGAATTCGACAACCTGGAGCTGGTATTTGGCGACGTGCTCAAGCTGGATGTTCCGGCTCTGGTGCGGGAGAAGTTCGGCGATCTGCGGCCCAAGGCCTGTGCCAACCTGCCCTATTATATCACGTCGGACATTCTGGCGGCGCTGCTGGAGGCCCGGTGCTTTGAGAGCGTGACGGTCATGGTGCAGAAAGAGGTGGCGCAGCGGATCTGTGCCGCACCCGGCTCTGCGGCCTATGGGGCGTTTACGGTATTCTGCCAGTACCATGCCCAGCCGGAAATCCTGTTCGATGTGCCGGCGGGCTGCTTTATTCCGCAGCCCAAGGTGACCTCCGCCGTGCTGCATCTGGCCGTGCGCAGGCAGCCGGTCTGCCCGGTGCGGGATGAGCAGCTATTCTTCCGGGTGGTGCGGGCCAGCTTTGCCCAGCGGAGAAAAACTCTGGTCAACGGCCTGGCAGGAGCCTTCGGAGGCCTCTCCAAGGAGCGGCTGACGCAGTGTGTCACGGACTGCGGCTTCGCGCCCAATGTCCGGGGAGAGACCCTGTCCATTCCGGATTTTTCCCGGCTTGCAGATGCCATCGGAAATGCACTGAGAGAGTAAGCTCCTGAATTCTTATTTTTTACAAGTAAA
Source organism: Oscillospiraceae bacterium (assembly GCA_016296235.1). Taxonomy (GTDB): domain Bacteria; phylum Bacillota; class Clostridia; order Oscillospirales; family Oscillospiraceae; genus Avoscillospira. The sequence goes on along the minus strand of JAEDJR010000101.1, from coordinate 3,996 downwards.
TAAACTGCAATTTGTTCAAAATTACCCAGAAAATAGAAACCTGCTTCGTGGTATAATAAAGCAAGCGCAGAACCCGTCGTGCGGGTTCTGCGCTTGCTTTTCAGGCTGCCAACAGGCGTTCGGATAGGGGTGCGCAGGCCGCATAGGAGCAGCCCCTATGCCAGCTGGGCGCACAGCTCGTCCAGCACACCCAGATCCCAGGCCAGCCGGGACAGGACGTACTTGTCCCGGATATCCTTGGTGGCCCGGAAGGTCATCCGGGCGCAGTCGGAATCCACGCCGATGACAGAAAAATCCTTGGGCAGGCCCATGGAATCCATCAGGCGCTCCAGCTGACCGGAGGGCGGCAGCTCCCGGTTCAGAATATCCACAATGGCGTCCCAGTTTTCCTCAATGATCCGGAACCGGGCAGGATGGGTTTCTTTGCGGTATTTTCCCTCTTTTTGCTCCAGGGCGATCATGGTGTCGGCGCTCTTTCCCAGGAACTGCTGCAGCCGGCGGCTCCAATCTCCGTAGTCAAAGGCTTCCACATAGGCTCTGGCCTTGGCCTCGTCGGGCTTGCTCTGCCGGAGGATTTCATAGAGCTTCACTGCGGCCAGGGTGCCCATGGCGCACTGAATGCCGTGGAGCTCCACGGGGGTGCCGAATTCCAATCCCCGCATGTCCCACACATGGGAGAAATAATGCTCCACGCCGGAGGCCGGCCGGGAGACTCCCGCATAGGCCATGGACACACCGCCGATGACCAGCCCCTCAAACACGGCCTGAACGGCGGCATCCTCCCGCCGCAGCAGACCGCCGGCATGCTCCACGCACTTATCCAAAGCGCCCTTCATCAGCCGGGCCACCCGTTCGCAGTAGTATTCTCCGGTGATGATATGGGCGATTTTCCATTCCGCCAGACTGACATATTTGGCCAGCATATCCCCCAGACCGGACTGCAGCAGGTGCAGCGGCGCGTGTTTCAGAATGTCCACATCGCCGATGATGACATCCGCGCACCGGGCGGGCAGGGAGACCTTCAGCCCGTCCAGAGACATGGAGGAGGTGGCGCTGGCGTAGCCGTCCATGGAAGGCGCCGTGCCGACGATGATGTACTTCCGGCCGGAGATGCGGCTGAGCAGCTTGCCGATGTCGTTGATGACGCCGGAGCCGACGCCGATAATCAGGTCGCAGCTGTGGTCAAAGTGCATGACGGCTGCGCCGACGGCCTGCTCGTTGGGTTCCAGGCCGGCGTCGGGAAAGATATACTGCCCACAGGGAATGCCGTGTTCCGCCAGAATCCGGCAGACCTGCTCTCCGGCGGCAGCAAAGGTATTGCGGTCGGCCAGGATGAACGGTTTTTTCGCGCCGTAGCGTGCGACGAACTCCGGCAGGCGGGCCAGAACACCCTTGCCGACCACGACGTCGTCTAGGGCGATGTCATGTGTTTTTCCGCAGCTGCAGCGGGCGGAACCCAGATAATTTTCCATCATGTAACCTCCGAACTGTTGATTTCCGAATTTTCAACTCTGCTTCTGCGCAGAGGCTGGGCGCGCAGGGCATGGGTGGGACAGACGTCGAGACAACGGCCGCAGCGGATACAATCCACAGAATTGGGATTGGCGGCCGGGTTGAGGTCGAAGGGACAGGCTTTTTGACAGGTACCGCAATGGGTGCAGGCCCCGGTCTGATTTTCATACCGCCGGAAGGCGATGGGATTGAAACAGCCGTAGATGGCGCCCAGGGGGCACAGATACCGGCAGAAGGGCCGGTAGAAGAACAGGCTCAGGCCCAGAATGCCCAGGAGCAGCCCCAGCTTCCAGCGCCACAGCCATCCCAGGGCCGCCCGCAGGCCGGCATTGGCCGCAACCAGGGGAAGCCCGCCCAAAAAGGTGCCGGAGGGGCATACATAGGCGCAGAACCAGGGCTTTCCCTGGCCCACGGCGTCCACCGCCACCAGGGGAAGCAGGATGCACAGCAGCACCAGCAGGACATATTTCAGCCATTTGAGCCACCGGTCACCCGGCAGCAGCTTGCGCCTGCGCCAGGAAGAGGGCAGGGGGATTTTGTGAATCAGATCCTGCACCAGGCCGAACGGACACAGAAAGCCGCAGACGGCCCGGCCCAATATGGCGCCGAACAGCAGAAAGAAGCCCAGCACATAGAAGGAAAACCGGAAGTTCCGGCTGCTGAGGGTGGCCTGCAGTGCGCCCAGCGGACACGAGCCCATAGCGCCGGGGCAGGAGTAGCAGTTCAGACCGGGGACGCAGAGGTTTTTCAGAGGACCGGCGTATAGCTTGCCCTGGAGAAAGCCGGTCACATAGCCGTTGGTCAGGGCAGTCCAGCACAGTTGAATGGCTGTGCGCACCTTCTGCCGCTTACCCAAGGCCGATGCACTCCATGCACAGATTGACGGCCTTGCGCCAGACCACGGTATGCTCGCCCCGGATCAAGCCCAAAACCAGACAGACGGCCGCCAGCGCCACCAGCGCCCAGGCGGTCCTGTTTTTTTGCCGCCGGGTCATGACGCCTGCTCCAGCCGTTGGGCAATGACCTCCCGCCAGGAGGCCTCGTCCAAAGCGCCGTAGAAGCCCTGGCCCACCAGGTTGCCGTCCCGGTCCACAAACAGGGTGGCAGGAACGCCGGTCACACCGGCAAAGCCCAGCTTCGCCAGACTCTCATTGAGAATCAGGTTGGGGTAATCGGCTTCCGCCGCCTCCAGCAGATCCAGGGCCAGTTCGATCTGACTTTCGTCCGGCTGTCCCTGCTGATCGGTGACGTCGATGACGATGCCCAGAACCTGAACGTCCTCCAGCTCCCGGTGGAGCTTGGCCAAAACGGGCATTTCTTCCTTGCAGGGGCCGCAGAAGGTGCCCCAGACGTTGATTACGGTCAGGGCGCTTTCTGCGAAAACAGCGTCGGAGAGGGTGTCGCCGGTGAGGGTCTGCGCCGTGAAGCTGCCCAGGGGCTTGGGAGCGTCAGCCTCCGGCGCGGCTTCCGCTGCGGGTTCGGGCTGCGCCTGAACGGCTTCCGGCGCCGGCTGCTCCTTGACTCCGCAGGCTGTCAGGAGCAGCAGAATGAAGATGAGAGAAAGAATTCGTTTCATGGGTACCTCACAAGTCAAATATATTGTTACTATATCACAGAACCGCAAAAAAAGAAATGACTTTCCCGGCATGAGCGTGTATAATACGTTAGAAATGATTTCCCGGATGAGAGACCTGCCGGGAAAGGAATGGAGCGAAACAATGGTTAGCACGGAAACTTTGTTTGATTTGTCCCATACGGCGGCGGCGCCTCTGCTGGGCCGGTGCCGGTATCCCTGGGAGGCCCTGCCGCAGATTGCCGGCTTGATCCGGGAACTTGGGCCCACCCTGTCCCCGGAAGAATATGACCATCCCGCGGAGGACATCTGGATTGCCAAAAGCGCCCGGGTGGCCCCCACAGCCAGTATCACCGGCCCCTGCATCATCGGCCCGGAGACGGAGGTTCGCCACTGCGCCTTTATCCGGGGCAGCGTCCTGGTGGGAGCGGGCGCCGTGGTGGGCAATTCCACGGAGCTGAAAAACGTGATTTTGTTCGATAAGGTACAGGTGCCCCACTATAATTATGTGGGTGACAGCATCCTGGGCTACCGGGCCCATCTGGGAGCCGGCGCCATCACCTCCAACGTCAAGAGCGACAAGAAGCTGGTGGTGGTGAAGGACGGCCAAGAACGGTTGGAAACCGGCCTGAAAAAGTTCGGCGCCATGGTGGGCGACGGCGTGGAAGTGGGCTGCGGCAGCGTCCTGAATCCCGGCACGGTCATTGGCCCCCATACCAACATCTACCCCCTGTCCAGCGTCCGGGGCGTTGTGGCGGCCCACAGCATCTATAAAAAACAGGGCGAAGTGGCGGAGAAAACAGGCGAGTGAAGCGCCGCAGAAACAGATTAACGCGCCCTCGGGTTCCCCGGATATCAAAAAACTGGGATTTATCTTTGAATTGACAATTGATAATTGACAATTGACAATG
>JAEDJR010000100.1 GCA_016296235.1 Oscillospiraceae bacterium | reverse complement strand
CGAAGATCTCCTTGACGTTGGACTCGCAGCCGGGGGTGGCGATGATCTGACCGGCGATGGACTTCAGCCAGTCGAAGCGCTCCTTGGACATATCCTGGGGCAAGATGGCCACGGAATCGCAGGCCAGCAGCTTGGAGTTGAAGGCGCCGCCGCGGCAGTAGTTGCCGGTGGAGGGCCAAACGGCATGGTGATAGGTGGCGTCGAACTGGCCGGTCACCAGACGGGGGGCCAGACAGCCGAAGGATGCGCCGACCTTATGGCAGCCGGTGGGGAACCACTTGCCGGACATGGCCACGATGCGGCAAGGCACGCCGGACAGGCTGGAGGGAATCTCCACATAGTTGGGAACCGCCTGGAACAGGCCGCCGGACTCCTTGGCCTCGTTGTGCCAGGAGATACGGAACAGGTTCACGGGATCCACATCCCACAGGCCGGTGTGAGACAGCTTTTCCTTGATCTTTTCCGGGATCAGATCCGGATTCTGCATCTGGGCAATGGTGGGAATGATAATGTGGTTCTCCCGGGCCTTCTCAATATTGTGCGCCAGGCCCTCTTTGTTGATAGAAAGATCGATCATGTCAGTTACCTCCCGTTTTACTGTCAAGATAGGAATACAAAGTATACTTGGAAATGCCGAAGTGTTTTGCGATTTTATCGCCGGATTTTGTAATCAGCATGGCCCCGTTGCTGTTGAGGAATTGGATCGCCTTGATTTTGTCCTCTTTGTTCATCAGGGCGGGCGGCTTCCCCACCAGTTCGTCGGACTGCCGGATCAGATCGTCCAGCAGGTCGTTGACATTCAGGGTAATCCGTTCCGGTTCCTTCTGCCTTGTGGCATCCACCTGGATCAGCTCCCGGATGGCGCCTTCCGCCATGGTGAGGGCGGACACGTCAAAATTCATGCAGAAGATGGCGCCGATCTTGCCCTGGCTGTCCCGGATATACAGGGAGGAAGATTTCAGAATCTTGCCGTCCGGCGTTCTGGTCAGATAGCACAGGTGATCCTCCTTGTCGTTCTGGGCCCGGCCCAACTGCTCCAGCACCACATGGGAGGGGCCGTCCCCCACCTTCCGTCCGGACACATGGCCGTTCTCGATGGCCACAATGGAGCTGTAGGCGCTTTTTTCCGAAATTTCGTGAATGACCACTTCGCAGTTGCTGCCAAACTGGGCGGCAACGCCCTTGGCAATCTGCTTCAGGTTTTCCATCTCTTTTTGATCCAGCATGGCAGTCCTCCATCTCACCCGATTTGCAGCGTCGTACTGTTATCATCATACCACAGTTCAGACAGAAATCAAGGCTTTTTCTAAAAAAATTTAAGGGTCGCAAACTTTTTGTTTGACAATCCCAAATCTTGTGTTATGATGGTATCAGAAGGCTTCCGCAGTCTGCGGAAACAGATAGAACGATCACATAAAGGGAGGAACTACCATGAATTTCGAAGCAATCAAGGCTGCCGCTGAAGGCTACCGGGAAGACATGTGCAAATTCCTGCGGGCGATGATCGCCATCCCCAGCGAGAGCTGTGAGGAAGAGGGCGTCGTCAAATGTATCGAAGCAGAAATGAAAAAGCTGAACTTTGACAAGGTGGAGATCGACGGTCTCGGCAACGTCATCGGCTGGATGGGCGACGGCGAGAAGATCATCGCCATCGACTCCCACATCGACACCGTCGGCATCGGCAATCTGGCCAACTGGGAGCACGATCCCTACGAGGGCTATGAGACCGATGAGATCATCTATGGCCGCGGCGGCTCCGATCAGGAGGGCGGCATGGCCTCCGCCGTCTACGGCGCAAAGATCATGAAGGATCTGGATCTGATCCCCAAGGGCTACAAAATCATGATCGTCGGCTCCGTCCAGGAAGAGGACTGCGACGGCATGTGCTGGCAGTACATCTATAATGTTGACAAGATTGTCCCCGAGTTCGTCATCTCCACGGAGCCCACCGACGGCGGCATCTACCGCGGTCACCGGGGCCGCATGGAGATCCGCGTGGACGTCAAGGGCGTCTCCTGCCACGGCTCCGCACCGGAACGGGGCGACAACGCCATCTATAAAATGGCCGACATTCTCCAGGAGGTCCGGGCCCTCAACGAAAACGACGACGCCGACGAGACCGAAATCAAGGGTCTGGTCAAGATGCTCAACCCCAAGTACAACCCCGAGCACTGGGAGGACGCCCGCTTCCTGGGCCGCGGCACCTGCACCACCTCTCAGATCTTCTACACCTCCCCCAGCCGCTGCGCCGTGGCCGACTCCTGCGCCATCTCCATCGACCGCCGCATGACCGCCGGCGAGACCTGGGACTCCTGCCTGCAGGAAATCCGGGATCTGCCCGCCGTGAAGAAGTACGGCGACGACGTGAAGGTTTCCATGTACATGTACGACCGTCCCGCCTGGACCGGCGAGGTCTACGAGACCGAGTGCTTCTTCCCCACCTGGATCAACAAGGAGAGCGCCGCCCATGTGCAGGCCCTCATCGACGCCCACAAGGGACTCTGGGGCGACAAGCGCATCGGCGCTCCCTCCGCCATGGATAAGCGCAACCGTCCCCTGACGGACAAGTGGACCTTCTCCACCAACTGCGTGTCCATCCAGGGCCGCTACGGCATCCCCTGCGTGGGCTTCGGTCCCGGCGCCGAGAGCCAGGCCCATGCCCCCAACGAAATCACCTGGAAGCAGGACCTGGTCACCTGCGCGGCCCTGTATGCCGCCGTCCCCGGCCTGTACAAAGAAGAAAACAAGACCGCCGACGTGACCGAGTTCCGTCAGGGCCTGACCAACAACAACATTCGCTAATTCAGGAGGAATGAGACAATGAGCAAAGCTATGGAACTGGCAAGGCACTTGGAAACCCTGCACATCAACGACATGTACAAGAACGACTTCTACTGGACCTGGGACAAGACCGACGAGGAGCTGGAGGCCATCTTTACCGTGGCCGACGCCCTGCGGGATCTGCGCGAGCGCAACAAGTCCACCCGCGTCTTTGACTCCGGTCTGGGCATCTCCATCTTCCGCGACAATTCCACCCGTACCCGCTTCTCCTTCGCCTCCGCCTGCAACCTGCTGGGCCTGGAAGAGCAGGTGCTGGACGAGAAGGTCAGCCAGATCGCCCATGGCGAGACCGTCCGCGAGACGGCCAACATGGTCTCCTTCATGGCCGAGGTCATCGGCATCCGGGATGACATGTTCATCGGCGAAGGCCACAAGTATCAGAAGACCTTCATCGACGCCCTGGAGGAGGGCTACCGCGATGGCATTCTGGAGCAGCGGCCCACTCTGGTGAACCTGCAGTGCGACGTGGATCATCCCACCCAGTGCATGGCCGATATGCTGCACATCATCCACCACTTCGGCGGCGTGGAGAACCTGAAGGGCAAGAAGGTCGCCATGACCTGGGCCTACTCTCCCTCCTACGGCAAGCCCCTGTCCGTGCCCCAGGGCGTGGCCGGTCTGTTCACCCGCTTTGGCATGGACGTGGTTCTGGCCCATCCCGAGGGCTATGAAATCATGCCCGAGGTGGAAGAAATCGCCAAGAAGAATGCCGAAGCCTCCGGCGGCTCCTTCACCAAGGTCAACTCCATGGAAGAGGCCTTCAAGGACGCCGACATCGTCTATCCCAAGTCCTGGGCTCCCTTTGCCGCCATGGAAGAGCGCACCAAGCTGTACCAGAAGGGCGACAAGGCCGGCATCGACGCTCTGGAGAAGGAGCTCCTGGCCCAGAACGCCGAGCACAAGGACTGGGCCTGCACCGAAGAGATGATGAAGCTGACCAAGGACGGCGAGGCTCTGTACCTCCACTGCCTGCCCGCCGACATCACCGGCGTCAGCTGCGAAGCCGGCGAAGTGGACAGCTCCGTCTTCGACCGCTACATGGTGCCTCTGTACAAGCAGGCCTCCTACAAGCCTTATATCATCGCTGCCATGATCTTCCTGGCCAAGGTCAAGGATCCCGTCAAGACCCTCATGGCCATGGACGCCTCCGACGAGCTGAGAAAGAAATTCTGATTTCCCGCTCTCAGGGAAGAAAGGTAAATAAACATGGGTAAACGCATTGTTATCGCCTTGGGCGGCAATGCCCTTGGCACTACCCTGCCCGAGCAGGCCGTCGCTGTGAAAATCACCGCCCGGGCCATTGTGGACCTGATCGAAGACGGAAACCAGGTGATTGTGGCCCACGGAAACGGCCCCCAGGTGGGCATTATCAACAACGCCATGATGGCCCTGATGCATGAGGATCCCACCCAGGGCGTCACGCCCCTGTCGGTCTGCGGCGCCATGAGCCAGGCCTACATCGGTTATGATCTCCAGAACGCTCTGCGGGAGGAAATGTTCAACCGGGGTATCACTGACAAGCCCGTGGTCACTATGGTGACCCAGGTGGAGGTGGATCCCCAGGATCCGGCTTTCCAGAACCCCACCAAGCCCATCGGAAAATTCCTTTCGGAGGAGGACGCCAAGGCCCTGGCCCAACGGACCGGCTACCTGGTCAAGGAAGACGCCGGCCGCGGCTGGCGGCGGTATGTGGCCTCCCCCAAGCCCAAGCACATCATCGAGGCCGGCGCCATCCGCGCCCTGACCGAGGACGGCCATGTGGTCATCTGCTGCGGCGGCGGCGGAATTCCCGTCTTCCGCACCGAGGGCAATCACCTGAAGGGCGCAGCCGCCGTCATCGACAAGGACTTTGCCTCCGAGCTGCTGGCGGAAATGCTGGGCGCCGATATGCTGATTATCCTGACCGCCGTGGAAAAGGTCGCCGTCAACTTCCGCAAGGAAAATGAGCAGTGGCTCTCCGATCTGACGCCGGCACAGGCCCGGGAGTATATCGCCCAGGGCCAGTTCGCCCCCGGCTCCATGCTGCCCAAGGTGGAAGCCGCGGTGAAATTCGCGGAATCCGCCCCCGGCCGGGTGGCTCTGATCACCCTGCTGGAAAAAGCAAGAGACGGCATCGCCGGCAAAACCGGCACCGCCGTCCATCAGTAAAACCCCAAAAAGAGCCTGTCGCTCATTGCGATGTTGTACCAAAATAGGCTGTACCCAATGCCTCCCCTACAATAGGGGAGGTGGCCTGAAAGGCCAGAGGGGTGTCAAGCTACCAGATATTACTGCATCTGCAGTTGATATTTGGCAGTTTGACCCCGGGTTGGCACTAAGCCTTTGCCCTGCACTTCGTTTGTGCAAAGGCAAGTGCCTGCCCAACCGCTGCGGTCGCTTGACTCCGCCACTGGCGGCGCTCCCTTGCGGGCCCCTCAGTCAGCTTCGCTGACAGCTCCCCTATTGTAGTGGCGCCTTGGTGCAGTCTTCTTTTGTACATCTTGCATACTCTGCGACAGGCTCTTATTTTATTTCACCACCGTACAGGTTTCCAGACCGTAGTACCGGAAGCAGGCTGCGGCTTCGGCGTCGATGCGTTCGCCGCTGACCACGATGGGCACTGCCGGAGGGCAGCCCACGGTTGTGGCGGCCAGCACGCGGCCCATGCTTTCCGAAATCGGAACTGTCTCACAGGGAGACAGAGCCGCCTCCCGCATGGACATGACCCGCTCCGGCAGATGAAAGGCCGGCGGCGCATCCGGGATGGCGGTTTTTTTTGCGATTTCCAGCAGGGCCGTCTCCAGCCGCCGCAGGCCATCGTCTCCGGTCTCCGGCGTCGCCATGGCCACCAGGAAATCCGGATCGGCAAATTCGCACTCGATTCCCCGGTTCCGCAGGATCCCGGCCAGCTCCGTGCCCCCATAGCCATAGGCCTTGGCGGCCAGGGTCAGCTTCAGGGGCTCGTCCCCCCGCAGGACATAACCGTGATCCCTCAACCGGCACTTCAGAGCCTCCATCTGCTCCGCAAACTCACGGAGCCGCTGCCGGTACGCTCCCGCCAGATAGCCGTTGACCGCGTCCAGGGACTGCAAAATCAGGTAGGACGGGCTGGTGGAGCCAAAGAGCGCCAGGGCCTGCCGGGCCTGCTCCCGGCAGATGGCCGGCGCATGGCTCCCCAGATGCAGGTAAGCCCCGCCGGTCAGGGCGGGCAGGGTCTTGTGGGCGGAATCGCAGCACAGGTCGGCCCCCAGATCCACGGGGTGGCGGGACCGGGGCAGGAATTTGAGATACGCGCCGTGGGCGTTGTCCACCAGCAGCAGCACATCATGGCGGCGGCAGACCGCAGCCAAAGCTGCCACATCCAGACAGTTGCCCAGATAGTCGGGGCTGGTCACATAGACCGCCGCCGGCTTTTCTGATGCCCGGGACAGCACATCGTCCAGCTGTTCCGCGTCCAGGGGACAGAGCAGATAGGAATCCGGCCGCGCCGGGCAGAGCCACAGCACGTCCAGATCCAGCAACGCCGCCGCGCTGACAAAGGTCTTGTGGGCATTGCGGCCCGCGGCAATCAGGGGCCTTCTCCCCTGCTGCCGTGCATGGAGCGCCGCCAGATACAGCATGGCCCGGATGCACTGGGAGGAACCCTCGGTGGAATAGAGGGTCTCACAGCCAAAGAGGCGGCTGGCGTTCTCCTCGCTCTCGCGGATGATCCCGTCCGCCTCGTAAAGGCTGTCGGCTCCCCGGACTTCCGTGATGTCCCAAGCTTCCATGCCCAGAAGCCCTTTTCCCTTATGGCCGGGCATATGCAGCCGCAGGGGCTCGCCGGCGGCATAGCCCCGGACAAAGTCACAAATAGGGGTATTCATGCGTCGCTCAAAGCCCGGGCCACGGCCACCATGATGGCGCACTCCATGCGCTTGCGGAAGAGTCTGCAGCCATATTCATAGACGCCGGTGACGGAGCCGGTGGCATGGTAGGCGTTGGCCGCGCAGCCGCCGGAGCAGTAGAGCCTGGCCCAGCAGTCCCGGCACTCTGGATGGGCATAGACGTTGCAGGCGGCAAATTCCGCCTGGGCCTCGTGGTTGGTGACGCCCCGGTAGATGTCGCCCAGCTTGAATTTCTCCTCGCCCACAAACTGGTGGCAGGGGTACAGATCGCCCCAGGGGGTCACGGCCATGTACTCCGTACCGGAGCCGCAGCCGGAAATCCGCTTGTAGATGCAGGGGCCGCCGGTCAGGTCGATCATATAGTGGTAGAAGGTAAAGGGCCGGCCCTCCCGGTCCCGCTGCAGCATCAGCTCCGCCAGCTTTTCATACTGCTCCAGGACGATGGGCAGATCCTCCTCCGTCAGGGCGGACGGATCCCCGGCGGCGCAGACCACCGGCTCCATGCTCAGCTCCGTGAAGCCCAGATCCAGCATCTGCTGGAT